>CAVJBW010000006.1:0-19228 GCA_963647625.1 Lachnospiraceae bacterium | reverse complement strand
GTATAGCATATGCTAGATTTTTATGATATATTTTTTATCATGAGCGCAAATAATACTTCTAATTTTAAAAATGGAATAAAAGATGGTATGCCTGTCTGCATCGGCTATCTTGCCGTTTCCTTTACTCTTGGAATTGCAGCGAGAAAAGCAGGAATTTCCCTTCTGCCTTCTACGATTATGAGCCTTACTAATCTGACTAGTGCTGGGGAATTTGCAGCAATTTCTCTCATTGCTGGTGGGTGTGCCTATATAGAACTTGCCTTGACACAGCTGATTATTAACCTTCGATACATGCTCATGTCTTGTTCCTTATCCCAAAAGGTTTCCGAAGACCTCCCTTTAAGACACAGACTCCTGATAGGATTTGGCATTACCGATGAACTCTTTGGTCTCGCTAGCACAAGGCCCGGCATCCTATCTCCCTACTACTTCTATGGCATGATGTGCGTTGCTATTCCTGGCTGGACATTAGGCACGGCCTTTGGGGCCTACTTAGGAGGGCTTTTGCCTAGCTCCATCCTAACAGCCTTATCGGTCGCCTTGTATGGAATGTTTCTTTCTATTATTATTCCAGCTGCCAGGGACAATCATGTGATCCTAGGCTTAGTTGTCATTTCCATGGGTGCAAGCTATGCATTTTCTGTTTTGCCAGGACTTAAAGACTTGTCAGAGGGCCTTCGCATTACCATCCTGACGGTGGTCATTGCCACTCTTGCTGCCATCCTATTTCCAAGGAAGGAGGAAGATGATCTTCATGAGTAATATTGTTATTTATATTGCCGTCATGGCTGGAGTCACCTATCTGATTCGTGTTCTTCCTTTGACCTTGATTCGAAGAAAGATTAAAAATACAACTCTTCGCTCCTTTCTTTATTATGTGCCTTATGTCACCTTATCGGTCATGACATTTCCGGCTATTTTAAATGCAACAGGAAGTATATATTCGGGACTCATCGCTTTCATCGTATGCATCGTCCTAGCTTGGAAGGGGCTTAGCCTGACCTTTGTTGCCCTTGCAGCATGTGTGGCTGTATTTTTTATCAATCTGATTGTTTTATAACTTCACAAAATTATCTTTTCTTAAGTAGGAGGTTTTATCCATTGAAAACAAAATTATTACTCTTTACCTTGGCCATTAGCTTTGCTCTTGTAGGCTGTTCTTCCTCTACAACCGTTACAACTGACGATGGCAAAGTCAAGCTTGCTAGCTATACTTCCCTAAAAGGAACCAAAACAATAACCACGGTTACCGACGAGGATGTAGAAGCAGAAATCGAATCCATGCTTTCAACCGACGCAGAATATAAAGAAGTCAAACGAGGTGTGAAGGAAGGGGACTATGTCACCTTATATCTAACCGCTACCATCGACGATACCGAGCTTTATAACTTTTCAAAAGAAGATGGTGGCTTTGAAGTGGTCTCAGGGGACGGTTCTTTTGGTCAGGAATTTGATGATGAGTTAATTTCAAAAAAAGCTGGAGACAAGTACTCTATTACCATCACCTATGAAGAAGACTTTGACGATTCTGATTTGGCTGGAAATACCGTAGATTATGAAGTCACCGTAGGCAACGTTACCGAGGAAATTCTTCCTGATCTCACCGATCAATATGTCAGCAAGAACTACGATTTCGACACCGTGGCAGAATTTAAAGAAGCCGTAAGAACTTCTCTAGAAGTAACCAATGAAGAAAATTCCACCACTGCCCTAGGACAAGATCTTTTATCACAAGTAGTGGAAAATTCCACCATAGAATCTTACTCCGATGAGCTATATGAAGAACAAAAGGCAGCTGTAGAAAGCACCTATCAAAGCTATATGCAAATGTTTCAGGCTGAGTCATTAGAGGATTTATATACAATGCTTAATATCTCCGAAGATGATGTGGAAGCGGAAATTATAGATAGTGTCAATGCAGCAGTGGTAATATCTGCTATTGCCAAAAAAGAAGGACTTGAAGTTACCGATGAGGAATATACTACCCTTGGCGAAGAGCTTGCTACTTCTTATGACTACGACTCCCTTTCTGCTATGGAGGAAGATTATTCAGAGGAAGAGATTCAAGCTATCCTTCTCCAAGAAAAGGTATACGATCTGTTGATTGAACATGCTACTGTAACAGAGAGTGAACAAAGCTCTGATGATAGTGCTTATTAAAAAACAAAAAAAGAATCCTGAAAAGGATTCTTTTTTTATTCTAGATTTTTCTCATCTCTCATATACGTCTTGTCAGATAAACTCGTGCTGCTTAAGCAATTGATACAAGGTAGGCTCTAAGGAAAATGCCTGCATCAATTCCTCTACTTCATTTACCATCTTTTGCTTGTGAGCTTTGGTCATATTGGTCTTGCTTGCTCGAATCAAAATATTCTTAGGGGTATGCGTAAAATCAATAAACTCTAATACCTGGGTCTTGTAGCCACAGGCTTGCAAGAGATTGGCACGAATCGCATCCGTATAAAGGGCCGCCGTTCTTTCTTTGATCAGCCCATAGCGTTGGACGATTCCTAAGCTTTCACTGTCAAGCTGGCGATTGAGCTCATGTTGACAACATGGAACACTGATGATATTTCCAGCTCCCCATCGAATGGCATGATACATAGCATAATCCGTTGCCGTATCACATGCATGCAAGGTAATGACTAGATCTACGGGAGTCTCACTTTCATAGACACTAATATCACCTACTTGAAATTGCAGATGCTCATAGCCATATTTCTGTGCTGTCTTTTGGCACTTTTCAATAACATCGGCCTTAAGGTCTAGCCCCGTCATAGAAATATGCATTCCCTTAACTTCCACCAAATAATAATAAACAACAAAGGTCAAATAGGACTTACCACAGCCAAAATCCACGATATTCCAGCATTTATCCGGATCTTTGCCTAGAAGCTCATCAATAAATTGCAGGAATTTGTTGATTTGGCGATATTTGTCATACATGCTGTTAATGATTTTTCCTTCTTTGTTAAAGATTCCCATATCCACCAAAGGAGGAATCACTTTCCCTTCTTCAAGGAAATATTGCTTCTTACGATTTGGCTCTTTGATCTTCTTTCCTTCCCCTTTGATCGGATTTTTACCCACCAGGACCTTTCCTTTTTTGGAAAGCTTGAGGCGATATTCCATCCTGTCATCCCAGGCATTGAATTGCATCAGGCCGCCTTCCATAAGCTCCTGGCACAGCCTAGCTGCTTGGTCTTTTGTAATATGTTCATGAAAGGCTTGTTTTTGAGTGAATTTTTCTACAAAGTATCCCCCTGCCTCTTGCACAAGAGTTACTTTTTTATACTGTCCGTCCTTGGCATTACTCAAGGTTACTCTTGTAATATCATTTTCAAAAATCTGATCTAAATATTCTTTCAATGCAATCCTCTTCTTTAATCCATATATTACTAACTTTGTACACGATTGAGATATTGGTCCCAGGATACTGCGACCTGATCACAAACAAGCTTGATTTCATAACTAATACAAGCTAAAGGGTCTTGATCTACCTCATCTGCAAATTCAATCCTAAGGCTGATGCTATTCTCCTCAGGGCCCTTTTGAACCTCAAACAAATAGGCTCCCTTGCAATCAGCGAGTACCTTTTTCGCCTCACTCTCATCTAATAAAGTATCCGGCTTGGTTTCTAATAGTACATCATTAGCATCGTAATAACGATAGCCTTCTCGTATCATTTCAAAGGATGAGACTTTCTTGAATTGAATCAAGCTTGTATCTGCATAGCTTCTGATATATTGCTCATTTTGAGAATTGTTTGGTTGAACAATCAAAGCTTCCACTTGAAGAGTCAACTTGTCCTGGTTTTTTTCTGCTTTTAAAATCTGACAATCTTCAAATGAAAATTGCTCTATTTCATCTAGGCTAAGATATGACATAATCTGCAATTCCTCCTGCTTTTTTGTCCTTTATGTGTTTTATTTTATCATATGTTGGGTAAGATTACATAGATTTCCTCGGAATTTACCTCTAGGCAACAATAGGAGCTAAGCCTGATAAATAACTTAGCTCCTATTAATATTCTCTCACTTGCTAAACAGATTTTAGCTAAGCTCAAATACTCCTGTATATAATTGATAGTAGGTTCCCTTTTGTTCAATAAGCTCATCATGGTCACCACGTTCAATAATATTGCCATGGTCAAGTACCATAATGGCTTGTGAATTACGAACCGTAGATAGACGGTGAGCAATGACAAATACCGTCCTGCCCTTCATCAGATTGTCCATACCTTCCTGAACTAAAGCTTCTGTTCTAGTATCAATAGATGAGGTTGCTTCATCAAGAATCATAGCAGGTGGATCTGCTACTGCTGCTCTTGCAATAGAAAGTAGCTGACGCTGTCCCTGGGATAGGCTAGCTCCATTTCCTGTCAGCATGGTATTGTATCCATCTGGGAGACGAGAGATAAAGCTATCTGCATTGGCAAGCTTGGCAGCTGCAATACATTCTTCGTCCGTGGCATCAAGCTTTCCATAACGGATATTGTCCATAACCGTTCCTGTAAATAGATTCACATCCTGAAGTACGATACCTAAAGAACGTCTAAGGTCCGGCTTGCGAATGTGCTTGATATCAATTCCATCATAAGTGATACTTCCGTTTTGAATATCATAGAAACGATTGATCAAGTTGGTAATTGTGGTTTTCCCAGCACCAGTTGCTCCAACAAATGCAATCTTTTGTCCCGGCTTTGCAAATAGGGAAATATTGTGAAGAATCTGCTTCTCTGGAGTATAACCAAAGTCAACATCTTTCATGCGAATATCTCCTTGCATCTTGGTATATACCATGGCAGGATCTGTCGCTTGTGGATTCTTCCAGGCCCAGATGCCTGTTCTAGATTCTGATTCCACTAAGCTTCCATCTTCCTTTTCCTTTACCTGAACCAAGGTTATAAATCCTTCGTCATATTCTGGCTCCTGATCCATCAATTCAAAGATACGACCTGCACCTGCAATACCCATGGCCACCATAGATACCTGCACAGACACCTGCATGATAGTCTGAGACATCTGACGCGCCATACCTAAGAAAGATACAACAACACCAACGCTAAGCACGCCAAATCCAGTAAGAGAAAGATTGCCAGCCTGTGCAAATACCATAATTGCACCAATTAGGGCAACTAATACATACATAATGTTTCCAATATTATTTAGTACTGGCATAAGCACATTACCAAAGCGAAAGGCCTTTTCTCCATCTTCAAACAGCTGCTGATTGATTTTTGCAAAATCTTTCTTGCTTTCTTCTTCATGGCAAAATACTTTGATGACCTTGGCTCCAGACATCATTTCTTCTACAAAGCCTTCTTCTTTTGCCAAAGACCTTTGCTGAGCCATCATATATTTGGAACTTGCTCCGCCTACTCGCTTTGTAATCAATAACATACCTGCTAAAAATACAATGACAATTAAGGTCAGCCAGATGCTATAGGTCAGCATAATGACAAATAATAACACACAGGTCAAGGCAGACTGAATCAGCATAGGAATACTTTGGGAAATCATCTGTCTTACAGCATCTACATCATTGGTGTAGGTACTCATGATATCTCCATGGGCATGGGTATCAAAATACTTAATTGGCAGAGTCTGCATCTTGTCAAACATGGCTTCACGGAATTGCTTTAAGGTTCCTTGCGTAACTCTCGCCATAAGAAAACTATAGGTTGCAGATGCAATGATTCCTACAACATAGATGATGCCCATGGTTGCAATAATCTTTACAAAGGTAGCTGCTACGCTAGACCAGCCAGTAGCAAGGCCTGGAGTAATCACTTCATCAATCAGTCTTTGAATAAAGACAGAAGCAACTGTGGAGGCCAAGGATGAGAGAATAATGCAGGCAATGACAATAATCATTCTCACCTTATTATGGCCAAATAAAAATTTCAAAAAGCGTCCTGTGGTACCCTTTTTAATACCGGTATCCATCTTATTATTCTTAGCCATATTACTCCACCTCCTTACTCTTGGTCTGTGACTCGTAGATATTTTGATAAATACCTCCTAAAGCAACAAGTTCCTTATGGTTTCCTTGTTCTACAATCTTACCATCCTCAAGAACGATGATGAAATCTGCATCTTCCACCGAAGAAATTCTCTGAGCAATAATAATCTTGGTGGTATCTGGAATCTCCTCTCTCATGGCTTTACGAATCAAAGCATCTGTCTTGGTATCTACTGCTGAGGTAGAGTCATCAAGAATAAGTACTTTTGGCTTTTTCAGCAAGGCCCTTGCAATACACAAACGCTGCTTTTGTCCTCCGGAGACATTGGTTCCTCCTTGCTCAATATAGGTATCATATTTTCTAGGGAATTGCTGAACAAACTCATCTGCCTGGGCTAGCTGGCATGCGTGCTGAATCTCTTCTTGTGTTGCATCCATATTTCCCCATCGAAGATTCTCTGTGATAGTTCCAGAGAACAAAATATTCTTCTGAAGCACAACAGAAACTGCATTTCTAAGGCTCTCCAAATCATACTCTCTAACATCAACGCCGCCGACCTTAACGCTACCTTCTGTTGTATCATATAGGCGGGAAATCAGCTGAATCAAGGTTGTCTTTGCAGAACCTGTTCCGCCAATAATACCAATGGTCTGTCCGGATTTGATATGCAAATCAATATCAGCAAGAGCTGCTTTTTTACTCTTTTGGGAATAATTAAAGGTAACATGATCAAAGTCAATGCTTCCATCTGCTACTATTTTTTGTCCATTTTCTGGAGATTGTAGCTCGCTAACATTGGTTAAGACTTCTGCGATACGTTCTGCCGATTCTGCAGCAATACTAATCAGTACAAATACCATAGAAAGCATCATGCAGCATGCTAAGAGCTGAACGCCATAAGTCATAAGCGAGGACAAATCCCCTGTCTGAAGCAAGGTTCCTCCACTTGCTACAATGGTCTTGGCTCCCTGATAGCAAATCAGCCAAATAGCGGCGAAGATACATAAAATCATAAATGGATTATTAATTGCCAAAATACGTTCTGCAAAAGTAAAGTCTTTTCTTACCTCTTCTGCTGCTTTTCCAAACTTTCTTTGTTCATATCCTTCACGAACAAAAGATTTGACAACACGAATCGCAGATACATTTTCTTCTACAGAATTATTTAAAGCATCATACTTCTTAAAGATTCGTTTGAAAATTGGAAGTGTGATTGCAGCTACTGCAAACAAAACAACTAAAAGAATCGGCAATAAAATCAAGAAAATAACAGACATTCTAGGATTGATGCTATAACTCATGATGACTGAAAAGATAATCATAAGCGGTGTTCTTACTGCAACACGAATAAACATCTGAAATGCATTTTGAACATTTGTTACATCTGTGGTCAAACGGGTAATCAAAGAGGAGGAAGAGAATTTGTCAATGTCTGCAAAGTCAAATTCCAAGATTCGATTGTACATATCTCCTCTAAGATTCTTGGCAAAACCACAGGAAGCTGTTGCTGCTTCTCTCGCCGATAATGCTCCAAAAATCAAGGAAATGAAAGCAAAAATAAGTAATGCAATACCATTTATAACAATTGGTCTGAGCTGATCACCGGTCATTTGGTTAATCAATTGGGCCATTACAAGGGGAATAATACATTCCATCGCAACTTCTACAACAATATAAATCATAGAAAGAATGGTTGGTTTTTTGTACTCCTTGAGGCTCTTAAGTAAAATTTTGATAATTTTCATCTTGTTTACCTCTTAAACTTTTCTCATTCTAAATATTGTGAAACTTCTTTAAAACACCTCATATATAGGCTGTTTATGATTTTATCATAGGGAATTTTGCCTTGCTAGAAGGAGTTTTGATTTTGTGACATCTGTACGAATATACTAGGGATTTAGATATTTCATATATGCAAAAAATGCAGAAGGGAAGGCATACTTCTCTTTAATATCCTTTAATTCAACCATTAATAGTTGGCTAGCCCTAGGGTCTATTTGTGCGACCGATACAACATATCCTGTCATCTGCCATTCAACATGGGAGAAAATATGCTTGGCATCTTCTACTTTTTTTATATGCAAAGGTTCTAATCCCAACTCTTCTACATGGGAGAGAATCTCCTTACGAGTGGGCTTTCCATCAATGGAGGGAAATTCATACAATCCTGCTAATAAGCCCTCTTTCGGCCTTTTTTGTATGACTACATGATTTCCATCTTTAATAATCAAAATAGCTTTTGATTGAACCTTACGTTTTACTTTCTTGGGTTTGTTAGGATAAAGTAATTGACTATTTGTCTGATTTGCCTTGCACAGCCCGCTAAGTGGGCATTGGTCGCATAGAGGATTGCCATTTGGCAGGCAAATGGTCGCTCCAAGATCCATTAGGGCCTGATTGTACTGCCCCGGAGCATCTTGTGGCATAGCGTCTGATATGGCTTGTTCTAAACGCTTTCGAAATGTCCCTTTGGTTATGTCACTGTCATCTGTGCAAATTCTCGTCATCACGCGAAATACATTGCCATCCACTGCAGGAGCTGCTACATGATAGGCAATAGAAGCAATTGCTCCTGCGGTATAAGAGCCGATTCCTTTCAGATGCATCAGCTGTGATACCTCTTTGGGCAAGCATCCTTGATACTGGTCCATCACCTGGCAGGCGGCTTCTTTTAGGTTCCTTACTCGGTTGTAATAGCCTAAGCCTTCCCATAGCTTTAAAAGCTTCTCTTCCGGGCATTTACTTAATGCCTCAATATCCTCAAGTTCCCTTAAGAAGCGTTGATAATAAGGAATGACCGCTTCTACTCTAGTCTGCTGAAGCATAATCTCTGAAATCCACACGTGATAGGGACTTGGATCACTTCGCCAAGGCAATACCCTTGCATGCCGGTCAAACCATTCTAGCAGTGGCTCATTTAGTTGGGATAAATCAAAATCTTCGATACAGCTTCTCATAACAAAATCTATTGTAATCTTGCTAGGCTTATAGTGTCAATTCGTCCGAGAGTACCACTATAAAGCCTGATTATTACTTGTCAATTTATAAAAGCGGCGTTTATGGACTTTCATCCTTAAAACGCCGTTTTTTTTCAACTTATTTCTCTAATGATGTACTAGATCTTACATCATGCCCATTCCGCCTGCTCCTGCTGGCATAGCTGGCTGTTCTTCTTTAATTGTTGCTACAACAGATTCTGTTGTAAGAAGTGTAGAGGCAACTGATGTTGCATTTTGCAGAGCTGATCTTGTTACCTTTACAGGATCAAGAATTCCTTCTGCAACCATATCTACATATTCTTCACTTGCTGCATTAAATCCGTGACCTGCCTGAGATTCACGAACTTTGTTGATGATAACAGAGCCTTCTAGACCTGCATTGGCACTAATGTAGAACAATGGAGCCTCTAAGGCTTTCAAGATTACGTTGGCACCAGTCTTTTCATCTCCTTCAAGAGTATCTGCAAGAGCAGCTACATCCTTTGATGCGTGAATGTAAGCAGAACCGCCACCTGCGATAATACCTTCTTCTACTGCTGCCTTTGTTGCAGCTAGAGCATCTTCAAGACGAAGTTTGTTTTCTTTCATTTCTGCTTCCGTTGCAGCTCCAACACGGATTACTGCTACGCCACCTGCAAGCTTTGCAAGTCTTTCCTGAAGCTTTTCTCTATCAAAATCAGAAGTTGTTTCTTCGATTTCTGCACGAATCAATGCAATACGACTGTCAATTGCTTCCTTAGATCCTTCTCCATCTACAATAATTGTTGTTTCTTTTTGGATTTTAGCTGACTTACACTGTCCAAGCTGATCGATAGTTGTCTCTTTTAATTCCATTCCAAGCTCGGAAGAAATAACCTGTCCACCAGTTAAGATTGCAATATCTTCAAGCATTGCTTTTCTACGATCACCATATCCTGGAGCCTTAACTCCAACTACAGTAAATGTTCCACGAAGCTTGTTCAAGATCAAGGTAGTAAGTGCATCACCATCAATGTCTTCCGCAATGATCAATAACTGCTTTCCTGACTGAGCAAGAGGCTCTAGGATTGGAAGAATCTCCTGAATGGAAGAAATCTTCTTGTCTGTAATCAGCACATATGGATTTTCAAGATTAGCTTCCATCTTTTCCATATCAGTTGACATGTATGCTGAAATATATCCACGATCAAATTGCATACCTTCTACAACATCCAATTCAGTCTGCATGGTCTTAGATTCCTCAATAGTGATGACTCCATCTTTGGAAACTTTTTCCATTGCATCTGCTACAAGATTACCAACTACTTCATCTCCTGCTGAGATTGCTGCTACCTTGGCAATATGATTCTTTCCATCTACCTTCTGGCTCATCTTTGCAATCGATTCTACTGCTACATCAGTTGCTTTTTTCATGCCTCGTCTCATAACGATTGGATTGGCACCTGCAGCTAAGTTCTTCATTCCTTCTTTGATCATTGCCTGAGCAAGAACAGTTGCTGTTGTTGTTCCATCTCCTGCAACATCATTGGTCTTAGTTGCTGCTTCTTTTACAAGCTGAGCTCCCATGTTTTCAAAGGTATCTTCTAGCTCGATTTCCTTTGCAATCGTAACACCATCATTGGTAATAAGTGGTGTTCCATAAGTCTTGTCAAGAACTACATTTCTTCCTTTTGGTCCTAAGGTTACACGTACTGTATTTGCTAACTTATCTACGCCTGCTTCTAATGCTGCACGAGCATCTGCGCCATACTTAATTTCTTTTGCCATGATCGTTACCTTCCTTTTCTATCAAGATTTATTCTACTACAGCCAAGATATCTGACTGCTTTACAATAATATATTCTTCTCCGTCTAACTTTACTTCTGTTCCTGCATATTTTGAATAGATTACATTCTGTCCTTCTTTTACCTGCATCGTCACTTCTTTTCCATCAATGACTCCTCCAGGTCCTACAGCAACAACTTCTGCCTGCTGTGGCTTTTCCTGTGCTGCTGTGGCAAGAATAATACCACCCTTTGTAACTTCTTCAGCTTCTAACTGTTTTAATACAACTCTGTCTCCTAATGGTGTTAATTTCATAAGTAAATTCCTCCTTCGCCTTTAGATTTATTAGCACTCTTTTACTCTGAGTGCTAATCAACTGTGATTATAATAGTGATTTCACCTATAATCCGCAACTGTAAATATTTTTATTTATCTTCGATTACCACGGTATTTTCTCGTGTTTTCTCGTGTTTTCTCACTATTTCTCACTTTTTCATTTTATTTTGTAATCAAGCCATAATGTAACATGGCTTCATAGACGCCATCTTGGTGAATATCACTTGTCACATATTCCGCTATTTCCTTTACTTGATCTACACCATTTCCCATGGCAATGGCGTGACCTGCAAAGGAAAGCATCTCTAAGTCATTGATACTATCTCCAATCGCATATACATCCTCTATATTCGCCTGCATCTCGTCTACGACAGCCTTGATTCCACTGGCCTTGGAAAAGCCCTTCGGCACTAGCTCGGCAACGTGAAAGGCATGACGCAAGATATGAAAGTCCTCTTCTAATTGGTCTATGGCTTCATCATTGGAAGCTTCATCAAATGTCACCGTGATTTTATTTACATCCCAATCAGCCTCATTTCCAGAAATTTCCAACATACGAGGACCTAATTGCTTCCTTAAGAACTGATAGTAACCGTTTTCTTTTAGAATCTCGTGATCCGCAAAGATTTTTTCACTTCCCTCCCATAAAGAACCGATTCTATTCTCATGACATAAGGCATAATAAGTAGAAAGTTTTTCTTTTGGAATGGAATGGTAGACCAATTTTTTTTGGAAGGCTTCCACGTCGGTTCCACAGCCTGCCACAATACCATCAAATCCTAGACTTAGTAGCTTAGGATTAAAGATGTAGCCTCTGCTTCTTCCTGAACATAAAAAGGTATAATGTCCTTGGTCATGTAATTTTTCAAATGCCTCCCTGGTAGAATGTTCAATATTCATATCACGGTCCATAAGAGTTCCATCAATATCAAAGAAAATCAATTTTCTATTCATGTTTGTCTCCCGCCTTCATTTTCTTTTTAATTCTTTGCAAGGCATTGTCAATCGACTTTGGACTCTTATCTAGCTTTTGTGCAATCATTTGATAGTCCATGCCTTCTAAATATAGATTCATCACTTCTTGTTCTAATTTACTCAAATTCTCTTTTATTCTGCACTTTAAATCTTCCCAAAATTCCTGATTCAAAATCAACTGTTCCGGGTCTAGACTTGCATTGTCTTCCTGATATTCTAGATTAGATGTTGAATCTTCCTTGTCATCCAAGGAAATATAACTGTTCAAAGGCCCATGCTTTTTTCGATTAGAAGCTTCTATGGCATGATAAAGCTGCCTTGAAATACACAAATCTGCAAATGTAAAAAAAGAGGCATCCTTATCCTTTTGGAAATCACGAATTGCCTTAAACAGTCCTATCATTCCCTCTTGAATCAGATCCTCTGTTTCCCCTCCAATGAGGTAAAGCGCCTTGGAGCGCTTTAACACCAAGGGCTTATATTTATTCATCAGATATTCCATGATACCATCTTGCCCTTGGCGCATTTTTTCAATTAATTCTTCGTCCTTGTAATTATCATAAATTGTCTGAGTCATGAAAGTCTCCTACTTTGCTCCCAAACGCTGACGCAATATTTCATATGCTAACACTCCCGTTGCTACTGAAGCATTCAAGGAATCAATCTGGCCCTTCATAGGAATCGATGCCACCATATCACATTGCTCTTTTACAAGCTTGCTTACACCTTCTCCTTCGTTGCCAATCACAAGACCAATGGGACCTGTCAGGTTCAAATCATACATTCTTGTCCCATCCATATCTGCACAGACAAACCACATTCCCTGCTCTTTTAATTTCTTAATGGTCTGCGCCATATTCGTTACTTTGGCTACTGGAGTATAGGCTAGTGCCCCTGCAGAAGTTCTTGCAACGGTTGCTGTTAGCCCTACTGCTCTTCGCTTCGGGATCACGACTCCATGGGCTCCTACCTGGTTTGCACTACGAATAATCGCTCCTAGGTTGTGTGGATCTTCGATTCCATCTAACAAAATGATAAATGGTGGTTCCCCATTTGCCTTCGCTTTGTCCATGATTTCATCTATCGTAGCATATTCATAAGCTGCTGCCATGGCAACCACACCTTGGTGATGTCCTGTTTCAGAAAGCTGATCTAGACGCTGCTTTGTAACAAATTGAATAATGGCATCGGTCTTTTTTGCATCCCGAACAATGGTGCGAATGGCCCCATCCATACAGCCATCAAGAATAAAGATCTTGTCAATTGGCATCTTTGCTTTCAAGGCTTCTTGTACCGCATTGCGTCCTTCTAATCTTGTTTCATTCTCCTGCATGATTCTTCCTACTTTCCGTAATATTCAAGACCTATTTTGGTAAGCTCAATGGCTCTTTCCATCTGACCGGTCAAATATAAATATCCCATCAAGGTCTCTAGCCCCGTTGCCCGTCTATAATCCAAGACGGAAGCATTTTTGGCTGTTGTCTTGGACTTGGCATTGCGTCCTCTTCTGTAATAGAGTTCTTCTTCTGGATTCAGGACTTCTTCTAGCCTTTCCATCATCTTGGACTGGGCATTTGCTTTTACAAAATGTGCACTATGTCCATGAAGCATAGATGGCTTGGTATTTCCCTCTCCTACAATCACCGTTCTTACAATAAGGTCAAACACTCCATCTCCGATGAAGGCCAAAGTAAGGGGCGAATAGGTGCGAATGTCCTGGTCTTCTAATTCAAATTGCTCTCGAATAAACTGGTTTAAGCCCTGCTCCATTTTACCCCTTCTCTAGTATCCTTAAGGACAATTCCCTTTTCTAACAGTTGGTCTCTAATTTCATCCGCTCTAGCAAAGTTCTTTTCCTTGCGAGCTGCTTGTCTTTGCTCAATCAATTGTTCGATTTCTTCTTCTAGGATATCTTCTTTTTTCTCTGTGATAATTCCCATTACCTGACACAAGGTATTTAATAGGTTCCATAAAGACTGAACAAATTCCTTAGAAGAATCTGCTGATACATGGGTATTGGCATATTTGACCAGTTCAAAGATTGCTGCTACTGCATCTGCTGTATTTGCGTCATCTTCCATAGCATCTTCAAACTTTTTCACATATTGCTCTGCCTCTGCAAGCTGCAACTTTTCTTCTTCTGTCCCATGCTCTGCTACTGCATGCTCCTTATGATAGGTCAGATTCTCTGCTGCCGTTAAAATTCTCTCTAATGAATTCTTCGCAGCTTCCATCAGTTCGTCAGAGAAATTAAGGGGGCTTCTATAATGAGCACTTAACATAAAGAAACGAAGCACTTGTGCATCATATCTTTTTTGAATATCTCTTACTGTAAAGAAATTCCCCGCCGACTTGGACATCTTTTTATTGTCAATATTTAAGAATCCATTGTGCATCCAATAACGAGCAAATGTTACTCCATTGGCAGCCTCTGACTGGGCGATTTCATTTTCATGATGTGGGAAAATCAGATCTTCCCCTCCCGCATGAATATCAATTTCGTCCCCTAGATATTTCTTGGCCATCACAGAACATTCAATATGCCATCCTGGTCTTCCATCGCACCATGGAGATGTCCAATAAGGCTCTCCTTCTTTTTTCGGTTTCCACAAAACAAAGTCTGTGGCATCTTCTTTTTCATCCCCAGTTACCTTAATATCTCTATGTCCTGCCTGAAGATCTTCTAGATTCTTATGGGAAAGCTTTCCATACTGGGCAAATTGTTTGGTACGATAATAAACAGTACCATCACTTACCACATAGGCGTAGCCTTTATCAATCAAGGTCTGGATCATATCAATCATGCCATCCATTTCCTGAGTTGCCAAAGGATGAGTGGTAGCTTCTTTTACATTTAATGCCTTCATATCTGCTTGGCATTCTTTAATAAAGCGCTCAGATACTTCCTTAGAACTAGTTCCTTCCTCAATCGCTTTTTTGATGATTTTATCATCTACATCTGTAAAATTGGATACATAGTTGACTTCATATCCCTTATATTCCAAATATCTGCGAAAAGTATCAAAGATAATCATTGGTCTTGCATTTCCAATATGAATGTAGTTGTATACGGTAGGACCACATACATACATACGAACCTTGCCTGGCTCAATGGTTTTTAGTTCTTCTTTTTGTTTGGTCATTGTATTATAGATTCTCATAAGCAAGCGCTCTCCCTTGAAAGTTCTATCTGCATCTCCTGCAAAGCTTTTCCATCTAATCCTTCTAGCTTCTTTTGAATCATCTCAAATTCATCCTCATCAAATTCTGCCTTATCAAGGCTTTTAAATAAGGACTTTAAGGAAGCTTCGATATCAATTACATGGTTGACTAATTCGCTATTTTCATGCTGTAAAAGCATAATATCTTCTTTTACTGGATCTGGAAGGTCCGTCTGGTTCATTTCATCTTGTGGAACCACTTGATTGTTTCTTTTTACCACACGTCCTGGTACACCAACAACGGTACAATTAGGTGGAACTTCTTTGATTACAACAGAACCTGCTCCAATCTTTGAATTATCGCCTACCGTAAAGGAACCGATAATCTTGGCCCCTGCGGAAACCATTACATTATTTCCCAAGGTCGGATGACGCTTTCCCGTCTCCTTACCAGTACCACCCAAAGTCACTCCCTGGTACAAGGTACAATTATCACCAATTATTGCAGTTTCACCAATAATAACCCCACTACCATGGTCAATGAAAAATCCTTTTCCTATGGTCGCCCCAGGATGAATCTCAATTCCTGTTTTTCTTGCAGCCCTTTGGGAAATCAAACGAGCTCTGAAAAAATGTCCTTTTAAGTAATGCTTATGAGCCTTGCGATAGCTATGCATCACTTTAAATGTTGGATACAACATTACTTCCCATATGGACTTAATGGCTGGATCTCTTTGTTTAATTACTTCATATTCTTCTCGCAATTCTTGAAAGTATCCCACTTTATCTTTCCTCGATTTCTTCTAATAGGCATACTGCTTGGGCAGCAATGCCTTCCATTCGCCCGGTAAATCCAAGTCCTTCTTCTGTTGTTGCTTTTACATTTACCTGGCTTTCTTTTAAGTCTAAATCATTCGCAATATTCTCAATCATCTGAGCAATGTAAGATCGCATCTTTGGCTTTTGTGCAATCACGGTAGCATCTACATTGCTGACTTTATAACCGGCCTTTTTGATCATATTCCCCACTTCTTTGAGAAGCATACGACTTGATGCTCCCTTATACTTAGGGTCTGAATCTGGAAAATGAAGACCAATATCGCCTAATGCTGCTGCTCCTAGAAGGGCATCCATAATGGCATGAAGAAGTACATCTGCATCCGAATGTCCTAATAGACCTAGTTCATAGTCTATTGTCACGCCACCCATCACCAAGTCTCTTTCCTTGGCAAATTGGTGCACATCATATCCTGTTCCAACTCTCATTTAGTCTCTGCCACTTCCCTTCCTATTGTGCTTATCCAAAATTATAGACACAATCCTACAACATACAAGGCAATCATAAAGATCAAAATAAAGATTCCTGCCAAGGTGCCACACTTAGGGAAAAATAAATATGCATCTTTTTGGCGCACTCCCTGCAGTCCAACAACGACTCCTGCCAAAGCGAGTAATAAAGATGCCATACCTCTAGAGCCTAGATAAACACTAGACTGTCCTTTATCTGCTACAGACATTGCCAAGGCTGTAAAAAATACAATCACTGCGCCAATATCTAGTGCAATGGCCGCGTATCCCCACAAGCTTTCCTTCTTGCTGGTAAACTTTAATTTACTTTTTTTATGTCCTTGTCTTTTTGTCATTCTTTGACCTTTCTGTCTATTAACGTTTCTTTTTTCTTACTTGTCTAGCAATTGCAAAAAGAATAAACCCAATCACCACACCCATGGTATTAAGCAAAATATCATCTACATCAAAAGTCCCCACTTGGGTGACTAATTGAATGCATTCTACCCCAAGAGAGAATAAGAATCCCTCCAAGAGTACTTTGCAAAATTTCCCATTTTTCTTAGGGAACAGACTTGGCACAAATATTCCAAAAGGTACAAATGCAATTACATTTCCAGCCAGGTTAATAAATACCAAGAAAAATCCCAAGCTTGCTCGATTGTTCCAATAGAGCAAAATTTCATTAAATAAAGTTAGGTTATAATGATATTCTCCCGTCAAGTGGGTTCTTCCAAACAATTCAGCAAAAAACAGAAAATAGAAAAGAACCGCTAGATAGATGATAAAGGAAAGAGCATAGATCGACCTTTTCAAACCATGCTTTTTCTTTTTTTTACTCATCTTGCCTTACCTTTTTTACTTTGCACCATATTGCTTATAATATTCATCAATGGCAAGCTTGATTTCATCATTGATTACGACTTTTCCCTGAATCTCCTTATTATACAAGGTCTCAACAACCTCTTCCATGGTTACGATTGCTTTTGCTTCAAATCCATATTTTTCATGAATCTCATCCAAAGCAGATACCTTACCTCCAAGGCCCACTTCCATACGATTCAAAGATACCATAAGACCTTTGATTTCCACATCGCCTTGCGCCTTGATGATAGGAAAAGTCTCTTCAATAGACTTTCCTGAAGTGGTTACATCTTCAATAATAACCACTCTGTCATGATCTTGAATCTTGCTTCCTAGCAAAATTCCAGCATCTCCGTGGTCTTTTACTTCTTTTCTATTTGAACAATAACGAATTTCTTTTCCATAAAGCTTTGCATATGCAATAACTGTAGTTACAGAAAGTGGAATTCCCTTATAGGCTGGTCCAAACAATACATCAAAATCATCCCCAAAATTCTCATGAATCGCCTTTGCATAATATTCTCCTAGCTTCATAAGCTGTGTTCCAGTCTCATAAGCTCCAGCATTCATAAAAAATGGAGATTTTCTTCCACTTTTCAAAGTGAACTCACCAAATTTTAGCACATCACTTTCTACCATAAAATTAATAAATTCGCTTTTATACTGTTCCATCTATCTATCCTCCATAAAATGGTATAATTTACAAACTATATTAGTCTATAACAAAATCCATTCTTTTTCAATAAGCCGATTATTTTACTACACCAATTAAGCTATTAATATCTTCTACCTTGTGACGCTTCATATAATCTTCAATTCCCTGAATAATTTCTAGGGTAGAAGTTGGATTAACAAAGTTGGCGGTTCCTACTGCAACCATGGTTGCTCCTGCAAGTATCATTTCTAAAGCATCTTGACTATTCATTACGCCGCCCATTCCAATAATTGGAATGTCCACGCTATTAGCCACTTCATAGACCATACGTACCGCAATTGGATGGACGGCAGGTCCAGACATTCCTCCGGTCTTATTTGCCAGGGCAAAGGTCTGTCTTTCTACATCAATCTTCATTCCAGTCAAAGTATTGATTAGAGAAATTGCATCTGCGCCTCCTGCTTGAGCGGCCTTGGCAATCTCTTTGATGTCTGTTACATTTGGAGTCAATTTCATAATCACCGGCTGCTTGGCAATCTTTTTGATTTCTTTGGTAATTTCCTCTACTCCTTGAGGATTCGTTCCAAAGGAAAGTCCACCTTCCTTGACATTTGGACAAGAAATATTAATTTCTAATAGATCTACCGGTTGATCTTGCAAGCGTTCTACCACGTTCAAATACTCTTCTTTGGCATGGCCACAAACATTCACAATAATCTTCGTATCATATTTTTTTAAGAAAGGAATATCTCTCTCAATAAATACATCAATTCCTGGATTTTGAAGACCAATTGCATTGAGCATTCCACCTCTTACTTCTGCAATACGTGGTGGAGGATTCCCAGGCCATGGTACATCCGCAACTCCCTTCGTGGTAACAGCTCCAATCTTATTTAAATCTACAAATTCTCCATATTCCATTCCTGAGCCAAAGGTTCCTGAACAGGTGGTGATTGGATTTTTAAACTCTACTCCGGCAATACTTACTTTTGTATTCATCTAGATTTCTACCTCCTGTGCATCAAATACAGGACCTTCTGTACAGATTCTGGTATTGTTTACTTTGGAATGTTCGTCTACTTGTTTTGTCTTGCATACACAGCCTAGACAGGCCCCTATTCCACATGCCATCTTCTCTTCTAGGGAAATATAACATTTCATATGATTGTCCAAGGCATAGGCTTTCAATGCTCGAAGCATTGGCATAGGACCACAAGCATAGATTACATCTCCTGTGATATG
>CAVJBW010000005.1:0-19790 GCA_963647625.1 Lachnospiraceae bacterium | reverse complement strand
AGAGATAAAGGTAGATACAATATCTCGCAGCAAGAAAATGGCTCCATCTTTCAAAATCACCAAGGCTGGAAGGGAAAGTACTACCATAAATAAGAGCCAAAACAAGAAGGTCTTCGCCATCTTCTTTTTCTCAATGACAATATCTTTCTTCGTTCCCTTTACGGATCTAGCAAGTCCTACCAAGGCCAAGGCAAGCATCACAAGGCTTACCGCCTCTAACAATCCTGGCAGGGCGGATAAAAGCTCTGCCTTGCCATGACCTAAGAGATATAATAGCCCCAATAGGAGGGTACTTCCTACATGGAAGGCATCTCTATAATGTCTCATCCAAAAAGCTGCAAAAAATACAACCACCAAGACATGAACCGTACTTACACTAAAAACCGATGAAAACTCCAAGCCAAGAAGATTAAACAGGCTGCTTCCACAGGTAAAGAAAAAGACCAATCCCACTACCAGATAAGTTCTTACATAACGTTTCTTGCTGATTTGTTTGTTCTTGGCAAAGACCTTCACAATATAGTCAAGTAGCAGGGCAATAATAAATCCAGCTACTCCAACCGCCGCCATATTAATATAATTCAAGGTCTGCTGACTTACCAAAGACAACAAGATAAACAAGACTGCTGCCATAACAATTCCTGGTAGGGCAAAAAAGAGGGGTCCTAAAATCATTCCTGCCATGCCAAATCCATGGCCGCCTAAGGCACTGGCAAGTTCGATTGGCAAGGCCCCTGGGGTAAGATTGGCCACTAATACATCCTTATCATAGGTTTCTTGATCTTCTGAAAAGCTCTCATTTTTCACAAAAGCATCTTCCATCACTGGTACAAGGGCATTGCCCCCGCCAAATCCAATCAAGCCCACCTTAAAAATCTCCATACAGAAGTCTTTCAGCCTCATCACCTTGGTCTTTTTGCACTTTGCTTCAGCCAAAGCGTTCACACATGCCGTCTTATCTTTTTTTCGACTTGTTTTTAATGCGATCTCTGCCATCTCATAGACTTCCTTTCTTCGGAGTAACCTCTCCTTTGTTCTAAGTCCATCATACTCCTTTTTTGTCTGGTGAAAACCACTTTTTTTGCAAAGGTTTTCAGTTGATTTCTAGCCGTTTTTTTGTTATAAATTGTATAAGTATAATTATTTTCAATCATTTTGTGCAAACGTTTGCAAGGAGATTTCTTATGTCACTAAAAGAAATTGCAGATATGACCGGAGTATCCATCTCCACAGTCTCAAGAATACTCAATCATCCCGATGCCAATTATAAAAATAAAGAATTGCAAGCAGCTGTCTTACAAGCTGCAAGAGAGATTCACTACGTGCCCAATCAAGCCGCCAAAAATTTGCAAAAAAATAAGGCCCTTACGCCTTCCTATCAGGTTGACCTTCTTCTGACTCGCTTCAGTGACAAGGTGGAAAAGGACGTGTTCTTCTCCGAATTAAGTACCTATGTGCAAAAAGAACTTTTAGCAAAAGGCTGCAAGATTGGAGAGCTCTATGACTTGCCTAGCATCAGCCATCGCTTGTCTCTTCCTGCTCATCCAAGTAAGGGGCTGATTGTAATGGGCAAATTACCCCAACAGATGATTAGTGAGCTAAAAATGCACTATCTGCACCTTGTTGGTATTGATCGTAATCCCACCAACTATGACTACGATGAAGTCGTCTGCGATGGAGAAGCTGCCGCTGCTCTAGCCATGAATCATTTGTTTAATCTTGGCCACAAAAAAATCGCCTACATCGGCGATTGTAATAATGAATCAAGATATATTGGTTATTATAATGCTATGCTTGCCCGTCAGCTTCCTTTGAACTACGAGGATATCTATCCATCCAACCAAACTGAAGAAGAAGGCTATCAAATCTTTCAAAAGATTGCCCAGCGTCCCATAAGGCCCTCAGCAATCTTTTGTGCTAATGATGTTACAGCTCTAGGGGTGTTAAAGGCAATCAAAAAGCAGAAAAAATCTTCCTACCGCCCTTCTGTCATCTCCATTGATAATATCGAAGAAGCAAAGAACTTCTCTCCTATGCTAACCACTATCGAAATTCCCATGCAAGAAATGGCCCATCTCGCTGTTAACTTGCTATATGATCGACTAGATAGACGCAGTGATCTTCCTGTTCGAATCGATGTGCCATGCCGCCTTTTGGTACGGGAGTCCTGTGATTATTTCTATCGCCAGACGCCTTAGGCCGTTGCTGTAGAATGCTCTCCAACATAGATACAATTCTTTCCTTTTTGCTTGGCCTGATAAAGGTGCTGGTCTGCAAGATCATACAAATCTTTGAACTGGGTATAATTCTCCTTAAAGTCCGTAAATGCCACACCTGCAGAAATGGAAACATAGGTATACTTCGCTTCCTTTGCATGACGCATCTTGTAATTATAGACCATATGTTGCATTACCTGGGCTCGTTCGATCACCTGCTCTAAGGTCATACCGGTAAAGACAACTAAGAATTCTTCTCCACCTACTCTAGCTACAATATCATTACGGCGGCGAGCATTCTTTTGAATCTGTCTTGCCACCATCTTGATACAGCCATCTCCTGCCGGATGGCCAAACTCGTCATTGAACTTCTTAAAGTCATCAATATCCATCATAATCATGCCCACCGGAATATGGTGACGCTGGCACAACTGCCAGATTCCACCAATCTTCTCCTCTAGACCACGTCTGTTGTAAAGATTGGTCATAGGATCTGTCTGGGCATCCTTAAGAGCCTGTCGCAAATAATAGTCGTTGTGAATCTTGCGAATATAACTATGATAAGCCAGCAGGGAGATAATAATGCTAAATCCTTGGGTAATTGCCATAGCAATCATCAGATCGGCTTCCCAGCCTCGCACATAGGAAGCAAATAGCAAGACACCAATCTGCGCGCACATAGAGACTAAGGCATATTTTTCCTTCCATAGCGTAGCCCAGGCCATTCCCAAGGCCACCAGGGCATACATCAATAGGCAATAGATCTTGCTTTGTACCAGAATCACGCTTAAGTCCAAGATTCCTGCCAAAATACACAGACAGACTCTGCGGTCTAACCAAAAGAATCTTGCTCCATCTTCCTTTACATAACCTACGGTTGCACACAGGATTCCCATGGCCTCCCCAGCAAGCAAAA
This sequence comes from Lachnospiraceae bacterium, assembly GCA_963647625.1. Classification (GTDB taxonomy): domain Bacteria; phylum Bacillota; class Clostridia; order Lachnospirales; family Lachnospiraceae; genus Eubacterium_C. Next base: position 16,658 of record CAVJBW010000005.1, on the reverse strand, counting down.
AGATTCCTCTAGAGCCCACTAGCATACCTGCCTGAGCCACATTCGAATTCATCAACAAGAATGGGAATACCAGGCATAGGATAACGCAAACATGGAAGGTGCGTCGCGCCCCTTCCTGCTGTATCTTTTTATTCAAATATTTCAGTTCGCTGCGCCCAAAGCGCTTCTGGTCCCTACTCATCTGATACCCCTATTACTCCAAATGTTGTCCCCATCTTGTTACTATACTACCAAATATTGTATCGGTTGTAAATGTACAAAACTATAGTTCCATGAAAAATTATAAGGAAAAGTCAAAACCAGAAAAGCCAATTTCCTCTTCTTTCCATTCAAAAAGTATTCCTGAAAGTCTTGGTTTTAGAGCTGAGGCAAAGACTTCAATGGCCCCATCGATATTGTCCTTGTCAATCACATAGCTGCGGCAAAGCATAGAAAGTAGCTCTTCATCTTCCCTTGTAGAGATATCTTCTAGGATCTGATTTAAGTTCTCTTTCATATAGTCCCGATAACGTTCTTGGGCATCTTGTGCTAGAACCTTGTCTTGCAGCAAGCGGCTAGCTGCCATTGTCGCTTTTTCCTCAAGCATCCGGTAGGATTCCCAGGCCTTGTCATAGGCAGCAAAGTCATAGATGGACTCTTTCTTTTCTCCCTCTAGAAAAGAAAGAATCTCATCTCTACGATAAAGAGGAATTCGGGGGATATATAAGCTGATCTCCACATCCTCTAGCACTAACTCATCCATTTCTTCGCAGTGCTCAAAAGCACCTTTTTCCACATAGCAAAGGCTCGAAGGTAAAGTCAGTTTTTTTAGACCTCCTCGAAAGAAGCTTCCCTCTTCAATGCGCCAGACCTTTTCACTGACCCGATAGTCGCTTCCCTTGCCAAAATACCACATCAAGCTAAGGCCTTCTGGGCATTTGCGATAAAAGCATTGCTCATCAATGGCAAAGCAGGGATTGTCTTCTTCTATGGTTACTCTCTGAAAGCCTCTTTCCTTGGCATTCCAGTTGAAGGTATGATTTAGTGCCCCTACGCATAGTTCTTTCAATGACTTTGGCAAATGGATTTCCTTTAGGCTAGTGCAGCCTCGAAAGGCTCCATTGTCAATCTGTTCTACTCCTTCTGGAATATTGACTTCCCTTAAGGCGATGCAGCTTTCAAAAGCATCTGCCCCAATGCTTTTAATCGAACCTGGCAAGAGGACCTTTTCAAGATTGTCATTTCCACAAAAAGCACTTTGGTCTATGGCCACGCAATCTTCTAGAACATGATATTCTCGTGTAGGTGATTGCAATTCCATGGCCACCATATGCCATCCATCCTCTTGATGCTGGTAGATTCCCGTGCCATCCGTCTTATAATAAGGGCTCTTTGTATCAATGCTCCATTCAAATTCTGCCAGATCATAGGCGGATACAATCTCTCTTACGCTCGCTGGAATGTGAATCTTGGTCACGGAAGTCACAAAGAAGATTTCATCTTCTATCACCTCTAGACCATCTACCATAACCACCTCTTCTAAGGCCAAAGAATATTTAAAAGCGCCGTGGCAGATCTTTTTTATATTCGGGGAAAGTACTACTTTTTCCACATCAACTTCTGTATTTGCAAAAATTTCCTCTCCGATTTCTACAATGGGCTTTCCCTGGTAAGTCTCTGGGATCACCACTTCACTGTCTTTACCTAGATAAGCAAGGATTCGCCACCCTCCTAGGCACTGTTCTACTTCAAATTCTATTTCTTTACTCATACCTATTTGTCCAAATCAAGTTCTGATAAATCAAGCTGATCGATTTGATTTGCAATCTCCATACCTCTTTCGTGAATCTGGAACTTTTTGTTATATTTGAAATATTTCTTACAACCATACTGACCAATAAACTTGGCGCTGGCATAGTTGATGGTCAAGTCTGTCACCAAAATCAGCATTTCATTGCCATCTCCAAAGGCTTTTTCCACAAAGTGGAACAGGTGATCTAGCAAGGAGCTGATTCTTTCCACATAAGTCTTTAAGGAAGAGACGCTTTGGTCAAATTCTTTCTTAATCCATTCAAATGCAGCCTTTGGCTCTGTAATGTCTTCTAGCTTGAGCTGTTGCAAATATTTGCGAAGAGTAGCTTCTGCTTCTAGATAAGTATGACGATCTAAGCTGCCAAGAGAGCCTGCTGCATCTTCTTTTTGCATTCGATCATGAATCTCATCTGCCATGTGACCCATGCACTGTTCAAGCCCTGCTTCAGATAAGTCCTCGCTGCCTAGTAAGACTTCTTTGAGCTGGCGCAAGGTAGTGGTCATATAGCGAAGGCTCGCCTCTTTTTGCACCTGCTGTCTGATTTCTTCTTGTAAGGCATCCATAAGAAGTCCCATCAGAGATAATCTTTCATCAAAGCCGGCATTTTTAGCCCGATTCAAGATATCTTTGCTAGAGCTTCCTTCTAGGATATCCTGCACTTGATAGTCCTTCTTGTATTTGCAATAAAGCTCATAATAAGAGGCAAATTCTCTAGCAATTCTCTTGTTACGCAAGAACTGGCCTACCAAGGTCTCCCCTACTTCGTAATCTTGTTTTTCGTACAGATACAAAGTCTCTGATAGATCTTCCCAGCCTCTCGCCGTTACATAACTCTTGCCATCTACGGTATTTTCAATCAGATAAAAGTCTGACTTTTTCACATCTAGGTAGGTCAAGATGGCGCTATGCAGGCCCTTGTTGACACCATAGGTTCTCCAGGTATCATAGTCTGCTTCTACATCTAGGACTCTAAGTCGGTCCATAGTTACCACGTCAAATTCTCTTACAGAACGGTTGAACTGTGGTGGGTTGCCGGCTGTTGCCACGATCCATCCTGATGGAATCTGGTGCTTACCAAAGGTCTTGTATTGTAAGAATTGCAGCATGGATGGAGCTAAGGTTTCAGAGACGCAGTTGATTTCATCTAGGAAGAGAATGCCTTCTTTTTTGCCTGTTGCTTCCATGGCTTCGTATACAGATGCCACAATTTCACTCATGGTATATTCCGAAACATCAAATTCCTTGTCCTGATAGACCTTGTGCTGAATAAAAGGAAGTCCTAAAGCACTTTGGCGAGTATGATGAGTCATGGAATAAGAGACCAGAGCAATATCAAGGTCCTGGGCAATCTGCTCAATAATGGCAGTCTTGCCGATTCCTGGAGGGCCTAACAAAAATACCGGTCTTTGCCTTTCAATTGGAATCTTATAATTTCCAAATTCATCTTTACTTAAATAGGTGGTAACAGACTGTTCAATCTGCTGCTTTGCTTCATTGATATTCATTTTATACTTCTTCCTCCTGTAAGATCAGACGTATCGCCCAATCTGGTGTCTGTGGTATGGCATAGCCTTCTTGGATAAAGACAAATGCAGTCTCATAATCTGGCTTTTTTTCTGGAAAGGAGCCATTACCATCAGTAAAATAGATCAGTCCCTTTAGGTTCTGAAACTCATGTTGGCGGATCAAACCATCTACATAGTCAAAGACCGGCCGAAAGTCTGTCCCTCCAAATCCTTGCAAGGTCACATCCTGCATATAGGCTTCGAATTCTTCATCACTAGTCACCTTCTCATCATGCTGAATCTTGCAGTCGCATTGAATGATATGAATATTCACTCGTTCAAAATAACTTTCGGAGCTTTTTAATATAGAATAGGTCTTTCTAAGGAAACGTGCCACCGTCTCCCCTTGACAAGAGCCGGACGTATCTAGAGCAATGACGAACTCGCGGATTCTCTTATTTTCCCGATATTCTAGAGGCTCTATCAAAGGCATATTTTCATAAAGGTCCATGCCATAGGTATAATAGATGTAATCAAATTCATCGTCATTGATGTGCATCTCTTCTCCCATAACGGCAAATTTTTTCAAAAATTCCGTATAGTCTACCTTGTCCTTGGTCGCCTCTTTTAGGTTCATCAAAAGGCCACTGCTTCCAAAGCCTTGATCTTTGGAAAACATCTGCAAGTCCGTCTTGGCATGTTCAGAGATCTCTTCCCAGCTCGACCCCCTCTGTCCTACCATGGCCTCCTTGATTTGCTCTTGCTCTCCTTCTTCTCCCTGGTCAGCTTCATGGCAACCTACCTGAGCCGTAGCACTATCTAGGTTGTAATGGTCATTACGATCTTGAGAGAGGATTTCTTTTTGTGGAATCCATAGGATATGGTCATCCATTTCGAACAAGTCTGCCTTCTCAAGATAATATTCTAGTTGCTTCTTGTCCCTATTAAAATAAGCATATAGGTGCTCTGCTGTAATCATAGACACCTTTTCTTTTAGTTCTAATAAGATTCTTTGCCTTGTTGTATCTTCCTTTAGCATGGTGCAAGGAAGATTCATCTCCAAGATGGCATTTTCCACTGCCAGATCACAGGCTAGGTCCCACCTTTGCCGGTCCATCTTCTCATATTGAAATGGATGAGAAAAGATGCAATGAAAAATCATATGTAAAAAGGCCCTAGTGGCAGTATTTTTCTCTTGCTGAAAGCCCTGCAAGGTATGCAGAGTATTGTAGTAGATAAAACTGCCATCCACCCCAAAGCTTCCAATCTGCTGACTGTCGATTAGAGGCATTTTAAATAAGGCTCGGTCCAAAAAACGCATGGAGATCATAATCTGGTCTCTTGCGTAAATCATTACTTTTTTGGCAAGTACTCCTGCCGATTCTTTCATATCTTGTTCCATAAGCAGTCCTTAGTTGGCTAGGCTTGATAAGGTGGCGAAGATTTCTTTGTCCTTTTCATTCACCTTCATGGTGGTGGTGACCTTGTCTTGTCCTGGCTTGATCAGACTGATTTCTACCACAGTTCCCTCTGGAAGCCCTGTCAATACTTCCTTGTGAAAGAAGCTAGTCACTCCAGGATGGTTCTTTTCGAAATCATCCTTCAATCCTTTTACCTTCATTAAAGCTCCAAAATTAATCATGTTTCATTTCCTCCTACAATGTATGAATAAATCTCTCAAAATCTTCTCTTCCTTGGCTATTGCACTTGTAGACTCCAGCATCCTCTAAGACATGTACAAAGACTTCTCCTACCTCAGCTTCTATCACCTGACGAATATTCTCTTGGCTAAGAGAGGCATATTTTGGAAGAAAGCTCTCTACCCATGAGGCATGCTTTTCTAGTAAAGGATCATCTCTTAGGTCTTTTTTCTGCAAGATGGCCTCTTCTAAGGCTGTTAGCTCTACTTCTAATCTAGCTGGCAATACTGCAAGTCCCATGACTTCAATCAGGCCGATATTTTCCTTCTTGATATGATGATATTCCTCATGGGGATGATAGAGGCCAAGGGGATGCTCCTTGGTGGTAAGATTATTGCGCAAGGTCAAATCCAGCTCATAGCACTGGCCTTTTTTTCTGGCAATCGGGGTAATGGTATTGTGATTTTCTCCATCTGTTCTAGCATAAATACAAGCATCTTCATCCGTATAGCAGCGCCATTTTTGTAAGATATGATCTGCAAGATCAATAAGCCGCTCTGGATCGGTATGACGAATACGAATCACAGACAAAGGCCATTTTACAATGCCTACTTCTACCTCTTCAAATCCCGGCACCACATAGGTTGCTTCGCACTTCGCTCTTTCCATGGCAAATTCATAATGGCCACCTTGGAAGTGATCATGGGTCAAGATAGATCCCCCTACAATCGGAAGATCTGCATTAGAACCTAGGAAATAATGTGGAAATTGCTTAATAAAATCAAACAATTTTACAAAGGTCTGCCGGTTGATTTGCATCGGGGTATGCTGTCCATTAAAGACAATGCAGTGCTCATTGTAATAGACATAAGGGGAATATTGAAATCCCCACTTAGAGCCTGCAATCTCAATAGGAATGATACGGTGATTTTCCCTTGCCGGGAAATTGCCCCTGCCTGCATATCCTTCATTTTCCATGCACAGCATGCATTTTGGATAAGCTACCTGGGCTGCATTTTTGGCTGCTGCAATATCCTTTGGATTTTTTTCTGGCTTGGACAAGTTAATGGAAATATCTAGCCTTCCATAAGGACTTTCCACCGTCCATCTTCTGTCTTTTTTTACTCTATTTTGTCGAATATAATTGCTATCTTTGCTTAAATTATAAAAGTATGAAGTCGCCTGCTCGGGCGATTTGTCATAGGCCTGATAAAATTGCTCAATCACCTGGCTAGGCCTTGGCATGAGACAGTTCATCAGCCTGGTATCAAACAAATCTCTATGGGTAATGCTATCTTCAATCAGCCCTTTTTTTACCGCCTCATCTAGCAAAGTATCTAATATTTCTTCTAAGTTGCGACCGGACCTTGGCTCTAGGGTCTTTCTTTCATCTTCTTTCATAAGATCTAAGAGCAGATTCATCACATAGATACGATCTTCCTCTTTCATCAGTCCGTGATCAATTCCATATTGGGCCAAATCCCAAATTGCCTGCTGCATCTATGACTCCTCCTTTTCTTCTAAGGATATTTCTCTTGCTCCATCTTGAATCTCTCCTAGGTAGACCTTGGCCTTGAGCTGGAATCTCTCTTCATAGGCTTGGCAGATTCTCTCTGCAAAGGAAGCTGCCTGGTCTGCTTGCACCAAATTAATGGTGCAGCCCCCAAAGCCTCCTCCGGTCATACGAGCTCCATAGACTTCCTCTTGCTGCCAGGCCCACTCCGCTAGAAAATCCATCTGCTCACAGGAGACTTCATAGTCCTCTTTCATGGACTGATGGGACTGGTTCATGAGCTGGCCAAAGGCGACTAAATCTCCCTCTTGCAAGGCTTTCACCGCCTGTTTCGTACGCTCATTTTCATAGATGACATGCCTTGCTCTCTTCTGACATTCTTCATCCTTAATGGCAATCTGATAGGTCTCAAATAGCTGTGGAGTAAGGTCGCACAAGGTATTGATTCCCATAATCTCCTGCACATCAAGCAGAGCCCTTTGGCACTGGGTCTTTCTTTCATTATAAGCACTATCTACCAAGGAATGTTTGACCATACTATTGACGATCACCAGCTTTGCCCTAGGTGCCTTTGGCGAAAATACCGGAACATATTCATATTCTAGGGTCTTAGTATCTAAGTAAATGGCTGCATCTTTTTTTCCTAGTGCACTGGCAAACTGGTCCATAATTCCGCAGCTTAGTCCGTTATAATAATTTTCTCCATATTGACAGATCTTGGCAATCTCTACTTGGCTTACCTGGCTCAGGCCATATATGGCCTGAATAGCCTGGGCAGTTACTACTTCAATGGCTGCAGAGGAAGAAAGTCCAGACCCGGCTGGAACATTTCCTGCATAAACCAGGTCCATTCCAAAGGGAAGTTCATATCCGTGCTTTTGAAAAGCCCAAAATACTCCCAAAGGATAGGCCTGCCAGCCTTGGCTTGTCTCTGGCACCAAGGCATCAAGGCTACTTTGACCACCTTGTCCTGGCATATTGACGGAATAAAAATGTATCTCCCGATCCTTGCGGCGTCTTGCTGCTAGATAGGTTCCATAAGACAGGGCACAGGGCAAGACCATGCCTCCGTTATAGTCTGTATGCTCCCCAATGAGATTGACTCTGCCTGGGGCAAAGAAAAGACGAATCTCTCCCTCATCTCCATATAATTCTTTCATCTGGCTAAGGGCCATATCCTTCTCTTTCATCGACTCACCTCTTCTGTCTTTCCTTCTTCTATTGCTTTCTTTTCTACCTGGCAGATCTGGTAGAGTCTAGAAGAATAATCTTGAAAATACCGGACCTGATCGCTATAACCGCTGGCAGAAAATCCTTGTTTTAACGAAACGCCTGCATACATCAGCTGACCGCCGGATAGGATTTCATCTTCTACTTCTCCTGGCATAGTCACAAAATGTGCCAAGGTCCTGTGAAGGAGGGAATCCTGCTTGATATGCACTGGAGTCGAGGTATTGACAAGGTCTCCAAATTCTAGCAGATCCACCTTCTGTTCCTGACTAAAGAAGTGATAGAGTTCATCACTTTTTAGGCCCTTGGCCATATAATATTCGCTTTGACTATTGGCTCTTACCTGTTCTTGCATCAAAAGTCCAAGAGCCTGGCTTTGATCTTGACTGACACAGCTCCATTCATGAATCCGGCCACTTCTTCCCCGATAAAACTCTCCCCACTGGAGGGTCTTTCTATATTTCTTATAAAGTTCAATCTGAGCTTTTATTTCTTCTAAGTCTTTCTTTGGCAAATCATTGAAGTTGCATTCATAGCCTAAAATGCCAAAGGCCGCCACATGAAAACGAGTAGAAAGCGGCGTCTTTCGCAGGGTCTGATGGTTCGGGCAGGCGGATACATGGGCGCTTATGGTGGAGAGGGGATAGCCATAGCTATAGCCCTCTTGAATCTGACTTCGGCAGATGGCATCAGTATTGTCACTGGCCCAAATCTGTGGAAAATAAGACAAGATTCCTAGGTCAAAGCGATTGCCCCCTGCTGCGCAGCCTTCAAATAAGATATCCGGGAACTTCTCTGTCAAGGTCTTCATGACTTTGTATAGGCCCTGGCAATATCGATGAAAGACCTCTCCTTGCCTTTCTTTTGGCAAATACGGGGCATAAGCATCGGAAAAGATTCGATTCATATCCCACTTAACATAAGAGATGTTGGCACTTTCAAAGACTTTCGTCATACTATCAATGATATAATCTAATACAGCAGGGTTGGTCAGATCTAGAATCCTTTGATTTCTTCCCATTGAATGAGGCTTTCCCTCTATTGCAAGGGTCCAGTCTGGATGCTCCCGATAGAGCTTGCTATCCTCATTGACCATCTCTGGCTCTACCCAGATGCCAAAATCAAGACCTAAGGCATTAATCTGGTCTCCTAGTCTCTTCAAGCCTCCTGGTAGCTTTTTGGTATTTACCTGCCAGTCCCCTAGGCTATGGGCATCATCATTTCTTTGGCCAAACCAACCATCATCCATAACAAACAGTTCGATTCCTGCTTTTTTTGCTGCCTTGGCCATCTTGAGTAGCTGACTCTCCTTGATATCAAAATAAGTAGCTTCCCAGCTATTTAACAAAATCGGACGATCCTTTTTCTTCCAGGAGCCTCTTACCACATGATTTCTCACAAACCTGTGAAGATTGTGGCTCATCTGGGTGAAGCCCTGGTGGGTATAGGTCAAAAGAGCTTCTGGCGCCTCAAATCTCTGACCTGGCTCTAAGGCAAAGGAGAATTCACTTGGGCTGATTCCACTTACCACTCTGATCTTTCCATAGGCATTTTGTGAAACGGAAGTATAGTGATTTCCGCTATAGATCAAGTTCATTCCATAGCACTGCCCTGCATCTTCTGTGGCATTTGCCTCATGCAAGATGGTAAATGGGTTGCTTCTGCTTGAGGAAGTTCCTGTCATAGAACTTACCACCAATCCGGCATGACCGATTGGCCTCGTTTCCTTCTCCATCTCTCTCGCCCAGGCTCCATGAAATGAAGTCAGGCAATAGTCTCCCCTTGAAAGGTCTAGCTGCTGACTCATCAAACGTTTCAGATGAATAAGCTCTTGGGAAGTATTTTCCAAAATTGCACTTCTTATGATGCAATCACACTCTTCATAGACTTCATAACGCAGCTGTAAGGTCAGATCATAAGAAGGATCCTTAAGATAGATTATCAGCTGTTCTACCTGATTCTCTTCATCATAGGCGCTCGGCAAGGTCTCAAGCGCTTCCTTCTTTTCCTTAATTTCATATCTATCATAGAGAAAATCGCAAGTGAAAGCACCATCTGCATGCTGAATTTCCACAAAAGGTTCTCGAATATCCCCCTTGCCATAAGAAGACATCTCAAGACATAGATCCTCGAGCATAATCTCTTTGTGGTCCTGAGCATAGGCAATGGAATTACCAATCTCAAAGACTCTCTTTTGCCGCAAAGCACTCAGGCTTAATCCTTTAAATTTTCTACCATAATAAAGATGTTCTAAGTGTCCACTTTCTAGCACGCAAAAGGCGTACATAGTCTCTTTACCCTCAAGTATAAAGACCTGATCTTCCCGTCTAATCATACATTTCGTCTCCTAATCCCCATCTTCTTTTATCTCGCTTTATTATAAACCACTCTCCCTCTTTCATCAATTTATTTGCTTTATCATTTTTCTACTAGACGCGTCAACCTATTCTTGCTATAATCCAACTATATTTAGATTAAACTAATAAATGTTATTTGGCTATATTTAAAGGGAAAATCTAAAACAAAAGAGGAATAAGAACATGAAATCCGTATTTTTTAACCGCCAGGGGCTTGTACTTGACCAACTTCCTGCCCCTTATTGCAATCTGGAAAAACGCACCACCGATCCAAAGTGCCTATCCATTTACAACGAGTCACAACTCATGGCTCTCTTAGATGCCACCGTGGTAAATGCAGTACTTGCCTATTTTCAGGGGGAGCATTCTAGCGTCTGTCTGGTGCAGATTTCCGACACTTCTTACGCCGTAGAGACCATGGTCGCAGGTGACCTTCTCCTGGCTACCCTTTCTAGCAGTGGTCGCCTTCGCGCCTGCCTTCGAAAGGACAATGGCTCCTATACGGCCCTTCCGAATCTAGATCAGGACAAAACATTTGATACCACCGCCTTTTTGGTTGGATGTTTGCCAATCTTACAGGAAAAATTTCCAGAAGTGCGCCAGTTGTTAGAAAGCCTAGAGACTTCTTACAACCACCAAGAAGACTTTGCCCCACAGGATTTATATAAACTATCTGACTGTCTAGAGCATCTCTTTACAGGAGGACGTTTCCAAACCGATGAAAAAGATGGCATCATTGCCCTTCTTGAGGAAAAGACCATCGAAGAAGGGGGCCTATGCTATAACAAGATCCTTCTAGGAAGTCCTATGATTCTAAAGGAAGAGGAAAAAACTCCTTTCCAAGATCAGCTCACCATCCTAGAGGCCAAGAAGGAATTTCAAGACTTCTCTTCTTCTTTTCACTGGACCAAAGAAGAGGAGGACCTGATTTATTCCTTCGAAGATGACTTTCTCGTGCCAGCAGAGACCTTAAAGATTGCAAGACGCTACGTGGCTAGTGCAAAGGAAAAGCGTCCTATGGTGAACTTTATGTGGCGAGGTGTTACTGCCTATGGAAAGTCTACCGGTGTGGAAGTGCTCTCTTGCATCTTGCATATGCCTCTGCTTCGCGTAACCTGCAATTCCAATATGGAGACTCAGGATTTCCTAAGTGATTTCGTTCCTAATACCGATACCAGTGCCAATGCCCCTCGCTTCAAGCATGTGGAGTCCAACTTTGTAAAGGCATTGACCAAGGGCTATATCGTAGAAGTCCAGGAAATTTCCCGTATCAAAGACAGCGGCGTCCTAGTCGGCCTAAATGAATATGACAAAGCAGGCAGTATCATCCCTCTAGTGGATGGCACCTACCTTCGACGTTTGCCTCAATCCATGGTGGTTTATACTGACAATGTAGGCTACAACTCTTGTCGCCCTATTGATCCTTCTGTTATTCGACGAATGTCCTTTATCATTGATAGTTATGACTTGCCAAAGGATAAAGCCCTCGATCGTCTCGAGAAAAATACCGGGGTCCATAATAGTGGTGTACTAGAAAAATGCTACAGTGTATGGCGAAAGATTCGTGAATATTGTTACAACAAAGGAATTACGGAAGGCAGCATCTCTCTATCCGAACTAGAGATGTGGGTCCTTAGCGTCAAGTTAGATGGATTTATGAATTTTCGACAAAATTGCATTGAATGTGTCATTGCCAAGGCAACTAGCGACCTTGAAGAACAAGAAGAAATCATCTCTAGTGTTTTAGACTTATATCTGTAGGAGGTGTTTTTATGAACCACTCATTTACAGAAAAAGTCCTTGGCAAAGATGCTACTCAGTCCGTTGATTTTCATACGCTGGTGCAGTCTCACCAGTTCTATGATTATCTAAGTCATATGTTAAGTTCCTTAACCAGCGAGCGTAAGACTCCCGTGCATTTGATTTTGCTCCACGGAGCAGGTGACCTTCAGGTGAATACTTCCCTTTTGGATGGAAATCAGCTCTATGTCAACACGGATAATGACCAGATTCGGTCTCTAGTCCGGGACGAAAACAAGATCACCTGCATCCTAGGTTATCTCTTTCATGAAATCGCTCACCTAAAATATATGGACTTTCGCGGAGAAATGTGGGCTGCCAATTCTTTTAAGTTAGGGAATCTGCCCTTTGAAAAAGAAACCATGCTCCGCATGAAATATCCTCATCCCGACTTTATGGAAGTGAAGAAAAATACCCGTTTTGCCAAAGTATTAACTTCCCTTTATCGGGACATTGCCGGGGTGATCAGTGATTATCACGATGAAGAAGCCTTATGTCGCAACTGTGGAAGCCTGGTAAAAAAGGGAATCGAAACCGTTCGTGAAGTACAATTTACCACCCTTCGCTCCCTAGAAGATCTCACGGAGGATGTGACGGTATCTACCTTGGCCCTGCTGCTTAGTGCCATATTACAATATTGCCGCTTCGGCCGCGTCTTTACCTTGCAGTCCAAGACAGACCAGACCAACGTCATCATGGAGATGCTTGATCGCATCAAAGGCAATATCCATCAGGCCACGACCACAGATGATGTCAAGGAAAAATATATTCAAATCAATCTCATCGTCAACAACTTGTGGCGCTATGTGGATCTGTATATTGATGGTCCCTCTTCGGCCTTTGCCTTAGAAGGAACAGAAGAAGAGGATTATAACGAATATCGCGCAGAAGGGGAACGAGGCTTTCACCAGATGCAAGAGGAAGAGGAAGAAGACTGCGACAATTGCAACCAAGATGACGAGAATAAGGAAGAATCTCCAGGAGGAGACGAATCCGCTATGGACGGTTCTACCGACCAGGCTGATGAGCTATTAGAAGCGCTAGAAAGTGCCATGGCTTCTTCTGGTGGGGACAATATCTCCAACCTTCCTGTCAACATCCTGCAAAATGGACTCAATGAAATCCAGGACTCCTCTAGCCAGGAGTCTTACCAGCCTAGCGACAACTTGAGCGGTACTGAGGAAGGTACCATGGTAGAGCTAGCCTTGGAAAATCTGCAAAAGGAAGTTGAAAAAGAGCAAGAAGAAGAAAGAAGAAGCCAAGAAAAGGCGCAGAATACCCTTTCTCACATCAACAGTGGCAACTATGGCTCTGCCCACACAGGCATTCAAGCAGACTTTCTCTTTATTAGACCGGACCTAAGGGACAAGGATGCCTACGAAGAAGTGGTAAAGCAGGACGCATCCTTTATCAAGAAAGTAAAAAAAGAAATTATCAAAGTGATGCAAGAAGAAGCCTCTAGCCTGCAGCGGCGGCGAATCATGGGGCGAAGCATTGATACGAGACACTTGTATAAGGTAGATCAAAGATATTTTAAGCGAAAGAAAAATCCCGAAAAGCAGCTAGATATGGCTGTTGCCATCTTGATTGACAACTCTGGCTCCATGAAAGGACTTCGCATTGAGTCCGCTAGAAAGGCAGCGATCTTGCTGCAAGAAGTCCTAGAAAGTCTAGAAATTCAGACTTTACTCTCCTCTCACAATTGCCAGCTCAACCCCGTAGTAGAGATCTATCAGCAATTCGAGGACCGCAAAATAGCCAAATATGCACTAATGAAAATGTCTCCTGCAGGCAACAATAGAGACGGACTTGCCATTCGCATGGTAGGGGACCTTCTAGGGGCCCGTCCAGAAAAAGACAAGCTATTTATTATTATTTCCGATGGTCAGCCCAATTCCAATGGCTACAGCGGCGACCTTGCCCGTCAGGATATGAAGGAAGCTCTTCGCATGCTCAAGGGACAAGGCATCAAGACCATTGCCTTTGCCATTGGGGAAGACAAGGCGCAGATCAAGGCCATCTACAATGAGGCCTTCATAGATATTAGCGACTATGACAAGTTCCCCGCCTTATTTGCCAATTTTATACAAAGAGAAATCATTGCAAATATTCAATAAACAAGGAGAAATTATGTCCACAGAAGATCTGTTATATTATTTAAAGCGAGTAAGAGAAGATGGTATGTATCTAGAAAAGATTGCCCATCCCACGGAAGAAATCTGTATTGCAGCGGTTCAAAACAAGCCCTTTGCCCTGCAATATGTCAGAAAGCAAAGCCCACAGATTTGTGCTGCTGCCCTTCAAAAATGCGGCCTAGCTCTTTCCCTTGTCAAGGAGAAGACCCCGGCCCTATGCCAAATGGCAGTAGAACAAGACGGCCTTGCCATTCGCTATGTCAATGAGCCTGACTATGATTTATGCAAAAAAGCCATTGCCAGCAATCCTATGGCTATCCGCTATCTGCCACAGACAAAGGAGCTGTGTCTTGAGGCGGTAAAGGCAAATGGTCTTGTCTTAGAACATATTCAGGACCAAAATCCACAGATCTGCCTTTGTGCAATATTGCAAAATCCAGAGGCCATTTCCTATATCCACGAAGATGTTCCAGGCTTTGATGACTTTAAAAAGATTTATCAAGATCCATTAAGCATCCTCGATCAAACAGATGCACCGGAAGAACTTTATCTTTTTGCCATCAAGCTCAATCCAGGCCTGTTTGAATGGCTGGACGTTCAGACTCCTGCCATTTGCCTTTGCGCAGTGTCTAGTCGTGGCCGTTTGCTGGCCTATGTCAAAGACCAAACCGTAGAAATCTGCCAGGCCGCCCTGAATCAAGATCCCTCTGCCATTGCCTTTGTAAAGGACTATTTTAAAGAGGAAATTGCCTAAGGAGACCTTTGTAATAGTAGAATAAAGTAACCAAAAAAGGGGCTTGCATAAAAATGCAAGCTCCTTTCTTCATGTCCTAACGAAACAATCGTCTCTTAGTCATATAATTTCTTAAGGATATAGAATCCATCGTCAAAGCAAGTAACGTAGATATATCCTCTATCGTCTACGCAACAATCTTCTGTCATGGCATTACGTGGGCCTGGCAGACCTGGGAAGAAGGATTCTTCTGGTTTCTTTACTGGATTTGGAGGAATGAAGTAAGCCTTTTCCTTAATATAGTAAGGGTCAGATACATCAAATACTCTAAGTCCTGCTGCAAAGTAGCAATTGTAGACAACATTTCCATCCTGCTCAAGCCATGGCTTGTTGCTCATAGGCTCATGCACATTGTGAGGTCCAAAAGGTCCCTGACATCCAAGGTTCATCACATTGAAGTTTGGATATGGGAAATCCTCTGGTACTTCAGGATATGGAAATTCTGCAATCAAGGTTGGGTTGGTAGGGTCTGAAACATCTACCATGTGCAGATTGTTCATTGCCTGTGCTTCCTTGATGGAACCTGGTGGGAAGAACTGGAATCTCTCTCCCTCGTTGGTTACCACACAAAGGTCACGACCTGGAAGTGGCAATGCTGTATGGGTACGTGCTCCTGCAAGGTGTGAAGAAAATGCTGGCATAAACTTCAGCTGTCCAAGCAAATGTGGTCTTGTAACATCCTTTGTATCAAGGACATATAGACCGTCTCCGCCATAACCACAGAACATAATTCCGTCATCACGTCTAAATGGAGGTCCATGCATCCATCCCTTATCCATAAATGCTGGCACATGACCTGCATGATGATCTACTGTTCTTTGTGGATATCCATCTACGAACTGATGTGGTGCCCACCAATTACCTACTTCATGTGGGTTGGCTGGATCTGAGATGTCAACGATTCTCATGATCATTCCTTCGAATCTCATAGATTCACATGAAAGATAAACATAAGGGCCACCATTGTACATAAAACGATGAACTCCAATAGAATGTGGTACCCCACAATCCCAATATCCTAAATATTTAGGATTCTCAGGATCTTCCTTTAATGAATAAATCTGAATACCAGCCTGACACTTCATATTCTGAAGTTCACTTTGATCTACTAACGCTCCTGGGCCAGAACCTGCTGTCATAGCAACGATGAGCTTGTCATCAGCAACCTGAACCTTTGGAGAAGAAGTGGTTGGATATTCTTCTGGATCTAAGCAAACCAATCTCTTAACAAATCTTGGATGCTCTGGATCTGTTACTTCTGCAATGACTACAGAAGAGCCGTGAAATCCACCAAATCCTGAACCGTAAATATAATACTTACCTTCTTCGGTCTTATAAAGCTGCATCTGAAATGCACCACTTAAACCGTCCCAATCACAAAAAGACAGTACTTCAAGATTCTTGATATAACCGTTGTTTCCTGGGCTTTTTGCATAAAACTTATCAGCCATACGATACCTCCTTAAAAATAATTTTCCTTCTATAACGAAAGTCTTCTCTTCCGAATAGATGATTAGTTTTATTATAACAAAATTTTCCACCCTGAACAGTACCAACCTTTTTTCTTTTCCATTTCGTCATGCCATAAGACAAATAGGAAAAACTTGTTTGCTATCCCTTGACATTTGCCTTATAATCATAGAAATACGATAAAAAAAATAGATGGATCATCACATCAATAAGGAGCTGATTTTTTAATGAACGCCAATCAAAGGCGAGAATATATTCTTACTCTTTTGCAGACAGCAAAGGAACCCCTCTCTGGTGATGCCATTGCCAAAAGCGTAGGGGTCAGCAGGCAGGTCATTGTACAAGACATGGCCTTGCTTCGGGCCAATGGAATCGAGATTCTCTCTACCAACCGAGGCTATCTCATGCAGGGACCTTCTAGTA
>CAVJBW010000004.1:0-20621 GCA_963647625.1 Lachnospiraceae bacterium | reverse complement strand
AAATAACGTAGGTCAAACCCATCTGCTGTCGTTGGCGTTCCATCTTTTACATGAATGCCTTCGCTCAACCCTACATAGTTCGAACAATGTCTTTGACTTACCAGCAAATAGCCGTCTTCTGATACCGTTCCATAGGATACATTTTCTAATTGATTATCCTGGCACATATAGTAATACAGAGTCTTTCCTGCATACTTCGTTCCAATTGGAACATAGATATAGGCAGTCGCTGGAAGCTGACCTTCATGATAAAAATCCAATTCAAAAGCAAAGTTGTCTGCTGTCATTTCACTTGCATCCACTGTACGCTTTTTATATTTCAAAATCAGATTGACTCTCATGTCATAGGAATCTACACCCTCTACCAAAGACATAGAGCCTTTGGCGAATTTGATTAAAATTCCATCTTCTGTCTCAAAGCAAAGATTGTAGGTCTGATTCCACTGGATATATTGTTGCATTTCTTCTCTGGTATAAGGTTCTGTATCATCCTCTACGTAGATGGTCTTGGTCTCAATGGACTCATCAATTCCAGATACTACCTTTTCTCCATAATAAGTGGAGGAATCTTTTTGGGACTTCTTAGCGCCTTTCGATGTTGCTGCATCCGAATCCTTTTCCTTGGTGCTTTTTGAGTCCTTCTTAGAAGACTTTTGATCCTTTTCACTTCCAGAGTCTTTTTGGCTGGTCGCCTCAAATGGAATATTATTGTCATTTGCATAGACATAAGCTTCACTATCTGGTTTTCCCCGAATCAGATTGACGCTCCAACCGGACTGACTTCCAATGGACTTAACGCTGTCCGAAATGGAAATCGTTCCAATACTTGAATTCGAAAAAGCTCCGGATTCAATGGTGGTAACGGAATTTGGAACATCAAGGCTTGTGATATCATTTTCTGTAAATGCTCCAGCCCCGATTGTCTTAGTTCCTGCTTTTATGGAAACACTAGTTTTGCCCGTTGGGACATAAACGAGTGTTGTTCCCTGGTAGACGCATCCATTATAGGAAGAATAGCTTCCTGTTACATTAATGGAGCTTAAACTGCTGCATCCTGAAAATGCACTAAAATCAATGGACGATACGCTTCCTAGGTTCACGCTTGCTAGATTGGAGCAATTGACAAAAGCCCCTTTTGGCACCGTCTTCACTCCTGATGGCAAGGAAAAACTACTTAAAGAAAGACATCCCGAAAATACAGAAGCCGGGAAGCTCGAAGATTGATAGCTCACCGATGCCAAAGAGCGACATCCGGAAAATGCGGCATTTCCTACAGAAGTCACCGTTGATGGTATGGTCACTGACTTTAGATTTGCGCAATTGGAAAATGCTCCTGCTGCGATCGTCTTTACAGAAGAGGCAAAGCTGATGCTGGTAATAGAGGAATTTCCTGAAAATGCACTAGCGGCCACCTTGCTAACGCTTGATGGTATACTAACGCTTCCTCCTGTTCCATTATAAGCAGTTAAGACACCATCACTGACCACAAATTCTTCTACGGTCTGATCTTGTGTTACTGTCTTTTTCTCAGCTGCAAAGGCTTGCGACGTCGAGCCTGCTATGGTAAATACCACTGCAAAGGCCAACAGCCATGCCAATATTTTTTTTGTGTGCTTCATGTTCATCTCACTCCTTTTTAGCGATTACAAACATTCTCCCATCTTCTACATAGCTATTGCAAGTAGATAAGGTCAAAAGCTCATCGCCATATGAAATGTCTATCTTGCCATATACGGAAAGCTTGTTAAGTTTCTTTACAATCTGATCAAATTCTTCTTTTGAATCTGCATTTAAAAAATCATAGTAGCGAAAGCTTTCATCATCCTGATAAGCCACCTTTGAAAGTCCCACTCCTACCACCTTGTAAGCCTGCTTTTCATACAAGGTATCAAAGGAAATGGTCTTGTGTGCCTTATAATAAGACTCGTCCAAGTAGCTTTTCAAAGTGCCAAACATGGCCCCGCTTCGCATATTATGTCCATATATAATCAAATTGGTATCCCTATTTACAAAGTCATTTCGACCATCTAGAAATAAAGATCCATTCTTATCTTCTTCTTTATCAAAATTGTGTTTGAGATAGTAACTATTATCTCCTACAATCTGCATTACCGGATAGTTAATATCCGTTCCTTTGATTTTGAGCCAGCCGATGGTATCTGAATTTTTCTGGTAAATCTTCTCTAGCTTGGCTAGCATAGTCAGCTGACTTGCATCGATTGTCGTTTCATCCTGACTTTCCCCATCTGATAGCTCTGTCTCTTCTTCACTAGTAGTATCCTCTGGGAAGGGAGCCTCATAATCCTGGGCATAGTCGCTCTTCGAGGTCTGATCATACTCTTCTTGCAGATCGGTCATATTCTTGGTATTTCTATCGCTTTGCACCTTTTGCAAGGCAAATACCAGGCAGCAGACAATTGCAATCACAATCAGTACGATTCCAAGGATGGTTCTAGTCTTGCTATTTTGTGGCTGTTCTAGTTCTTTGGCATACTGGCTCAAAGAAAGCTCGTGGGAATGATTGGCCACAATATCTGAAACATAAACAAAAAATCCCTTTCCCACTTTGGATTTGAAGGTAATCTTATTGCTTCTTAAGAGCTTGTAAAGACGCAAGGAGGCATCTTCATCATAGATATCGACTTCATGGATGATGTCTTTAATCTTTTTGACATCATCCAATCCGTCTAAATATTCTTCATAAGTATCAAATTCATATTGGCCGATTTTGTACTTTTGTTCCATCTACATTACTACTTTACTTTTACTTTTTTGGCAGAAGACAAGCTACTATAGATCGTCTTGCCATTGACCTTGGCAAAGGTGCGAATCTTGTAATATCTAGTTGAGCCAACCTTACCTTTGGTATCAGTATAACTTAAAGTGGATGATTTTGAAATTGTTTTTAGCTTCTTATAGGTACCATTTTTCTTGGAAGAAACATAGATCACGTAGCCATTTGCTGATACCTTTGACCAAGTAAGGGTTACTTTGCCCTTGCCTGTGGTGGTTTTTGCAAAGGTTGCTGCCTTTGGCAAGGTGGCTTTTGCAATCTCCTTAGAGGCTGGGCCATAGGACTTGACTCCATTTTGCAGAACATAAGCACGCACTGTTAGTTTGTAATATTTCTTTCTTTGAAGATTGGTTAATTTCAAAGAAGTCTTTGCGCTTACGCTTCCTAGCTTGGTCTTGTTATCAGAAGTCCAGACTTCATATCCACTAGCCCCGGTTACTTTGTCCCAAGATAAGGTCATGGTCGTATCACTGACCTTGGTTACCTTTGGACTGCTTACCTTACCTGGAGCAATCTTGAAACGAATGGTGTTGGTACCATAATAATTTCCATAACCGGTGATGACAATTTTGGCTATGCCACACTTGGTATTATCTACATAGGAAATGCTATAGTCTTTTCCTTCTTTTAAGACGATTCCATTATTTTTTATGGTTACCTTTGGCGTCTTGGCCTTGCCATTGTAAGCAGCATCTGCAATCTTGTTAAAAGATAAGGTATTGATACTTAACTGGTTGATCCAATAGCGAATCACCCTGCTGCCGGTATAATTTCCAATACCCGTTATGATTGCCTTTCCACGCTTGTCACTGCTTTGGGTAACATTGATATTGTCTTCGTAGCTGATGGTATAATCTACCCCTTCAACGAGTTTCTTACTCTTGGTAGAATCTGCATAAATATCAGCATCTAGCTTAATGGCACTTCCGGTATAAACATAACTAGTCGCATAAGAATCCGTATCTACATAGGCTGTTTCGATACTGTCTTTAATGGCAAATTCCTTGATTACATTGTTCCAATAATGCGAACCATTGACCGCTTCAATCCTCATGCTGGCCGTTCCTACATTGGTATTGTCCTCATAGGTTACCTTATAATCGGTTCCCTTCTTCAAAATATTGCCACCACATTCTACCTTTAAGTCTGGCTTAATGGCACTTCCGGTATAGGCATGGACTGGTTCATAGGTAAAGGTTGCATCGTCAAGTAAGGAAGCATAGATATCAAAATGCAGTTCTGTTTCTCCGGTATACTGACCTAAGCCTTGAATCCTTACGGTTGCCTGCCCTGCCTTTTCATTGTCTAGATAAGATACCTGATAATCCGTTCCCTTCTTTAAGACAACCTGCTGATCAGCAATCAAATCAGTAACAATAACTTCTGGCGTGTAAGCTTTTCCTTTTTGATAATTAACACTTTTCTCTGATGGGTTGGCCAAGGCTGCTGTAATCTTATCATTGGTCAACTGACTTGGTGTAATCTCAAAGTTCGTTTTGTAGGTTCCCTTGTAGTTGCCGATTCCAGCCACTTCCATTCGAACCGTTCCTACATCAGTATGTTGGGTCTGATAGGTAATACTGATATCTTTTCCTTCTTTTAGGGTCATTTTCTTGTAAGTCATGGTAATTCCTGGATTTATTTCACTTCCTGTTCTTTCCTGACTTGCAATGGCTTTTGCCTTGACACTGCTCAAATCCGCTTGGTTAATCACGAAGCTCTTAGAAATACTGCCGACATAACACTTTCCAAGACCAGTTCCGCTAATCACAATGGTCGGATCATCAGAGGCATCCGTATCTCCTTCATAGCCGCCGGCATTTACATTGTTCACATAGGAGATGGTATAATCTTCTCCCTCCACAAGCTGTACGCCTTGGCTATTAGCACTTTGACCACCTAGGACTGTAACACTAGGTTTGTGCTGACTTCCATCATAGGTATAGATGCCTTCTCCTTCATTAATAGAAAGAGCTACTTCCGAAATATCATATCCAATGGAATATGACAGACTCGTGCTTCCGGTAACATTGCGTCCATCTAAGGCTTTGATGGTAACATAGGCGGTATCGTGGCCCACATCAATATTATTTCCCTCAAAGTGTAGAGAGTAATCCACATCTTCTGTTAAGACGGTTTCTCCAACCGATACGACGATGCGTTCTGGAACTACTACTCCTCCTGTCCAGACCTGATCTTTTACTCCAACGATCGTGGCCTTTGAAATATCTAATGGTGTAATCTGGAAGGTCAAGTCAATGGATTGGCCTTCATAGCGGCTTCCCTCAACACCTGTAATGGTAATATGGGCGGTTCCTACCTCTACATTATCTTGATAAGTAATCGTATAGTCTACGCCTTCTTTTACTTTGATTCCTGTCATGGCATAGCTATTTGCATAAATCTTAAGCTCTGGCAGAATGGCCTGGCCTGTATAGTCATAGCTTGCGCCTTGACCCTCTGCAAAAGAATCTGCAAATTCTGCCGTCAAGTCTCCGCTACTATCTTCAATCGTAAAGGTGCCAATCACGCTACCCTTATAATTGCCCATGCCATAGACCTTCACTTTACCGGTGCCTGGGATCCGATTATCGCTATAAGAATAGTTCGGTAATAATTCATCGTAAACCACATAATAGTCTACATTTTCTACTAAAGTAGTTCCTTGATCGGTTACCTCTACTATCGGTTCAAGCAGTTCATTGTGATTCCAAGTCTGATTTGGTGCACTTACAGTTACGCTAGAATCGCCGATATCCTTTGGCGTAATGTTAAATGGAACCACAGCGTACCCCATAAATAGAGTAGAATCTGGCTTGGCTGCTACAACCATCTGTCCTGTTCCCATAGCCACATTGTTGGTATAGGTCGTCGTGCAATCATTTGCATATCCTCCCTCGCTTAGAGAAGTAAGCAAGTTGGCATTTATGAGTACACTTCCGTCTTCTTTAAAGCGTAGATAAGAAAGGCTAGTAATGGCCGGCTGCAAAGCATTTGAGGTATATTCCGCATCTGCAACCTTTCCTTGTACATGACCATCTCCTAAGTCATAACGGATTGGGAAGGTGGTGCTTTTCTCTCCAATATAAGCTCCCATTCCTGTAACCGTTACCGTTGCGCTTCCTACATTTACATTATTTGAATAGCTTAAGGTATAGTCTTGGCCATAAACCAAATCATCATTTTCAAAATAGACATGAATGTCCTCAGCATCTAGAGTGATTGTTGCTCCTGTATAAGCCTGTGGCGAGATTGGGTCAATGGTGGCTGAGACGCTTTCCCCATTGATGGATCTGCTAATGATAAAGCTAGCCTTGGCCTTACCTACATAAAGGCTATTCGGACTCATGATCGCATTTACCACATAGGAAGCCTCTCCCGCTTCTATATTATTCTCATAGGATACGGTATAATTGCTGCCTTCTGTAAGCAGTGTTCCTTTATAGCTTACGCTTACCCCAGCAACTTGTACTTCACTGCCACTATAGCTTTGCTTTTCAATGTCGGAAAAGGTAGTATCACCTTCAGCTCCTAGGTCATAACCGATGGAATAGGACTTGGTAATGGTTCCCTCAAAGTTGCCAATACCGATAATCTTCAGGATCGCTGTCTGATATCCCACAGTGGTATTGTTGGAATATTCTACCCTATAGTCTACCCCTTCTATTAACCTAGTATCTCCCATCATCACTTCAAGGTCATCTGGGTAAACTCCTGTGGCTGCATCTACATAAGCTACCTCGCTGGTATAGTTTACAGTGGCACCTGTTAGTTTTCCAACTACGCGATAGTAGATTTTCTTGCTTCCAGTAAATCGATTCACACCTCTTAAGGTGACTTCTTTTACTCCTACGCTAGATAGGTCTTTATTGGCAGTATAGTCCAAGATATAATCTGCATTTTCATCGATTTGATCTTCGCTTGAAAAGATTTCCTGACCATTGAGCTGAGATGTATTATCTGCTCCACCTACGGTTTGATCATTGACATAGGTATAGCGTACTTCTAGATCTCCACCATTGTCATCTAAGTCAATGGTTCCTAGCTTGATCTCTTCTCCGGTATAATTGTAGGTCAAGTCCGTAGTATCTTCCGCATCTACTGTCCAGAAATGTTTTCCCTCCGTCTCCACCGTAGGGTCTCCCTTGATGTAGATGGCCCCATCTACCACGTTATAACAGATCCTATAATAAGCAACTCTGCTTCCTGTATAATTTCCATTTCCAGTAAAGGTAACAATGGCGGTACCGACTTTGTCAATATTGTCATAAGAGACGGTATAATCTATTCCTTTTCGCAAAATAACGCTAGTCTCGTCTGACAGAAGGTCCTTTACTACCGGTTCTGAATCCGGATAAAAGGTGGATTTATCTTTCTCATATAAGACGGTGTTAATGCTCATCACACTAACGGATTCGCTTCCAATGTGTTTTGGCTGAAGATTAAATGGTACATAAATTTCCCCAAGAACATTGTTGACTCCCACCAATTTCAGGTAGTAGATGATGTTATTTCCACTGGTATCTACCACATTTTGAACATTGGCCAGGACGTCCCCTGCCGTGCTGGCGTAGACTCCTGCCACACTATAATCCACGCCTTCTACTAGACGGGCTTCTTTTCCGCCTTTTTCAAAGGTGATTTGATAAGACAGATCCTCAAAAGGAATCACGTGACCTGTATAGGTATTGGTCACACTTGCTTTCACCGTATAGTCCGTCAAATAAATCTTCGTAACAGACAGAGCATGGCGTACATTGGCATTTCCGCTCATATAACGGCTGTTGTCGGTTGGTTTGATCAGCACATAGTAAGTACCTGCCTCTGTTAAAGAGGTGAGCTTGGTGTTGGAGGTCTTACTTGCATAGACTTCACAGGTATAATCAATTCCCTTTACCAGTTCTTTATCAACATACTCCCCAGTATCTGGGTCCTTTTCGTGCACGACGATATTGGCATCCACGGCATCAATAAGGTCCTCTCCGGTATAGGTCAAATCATTCATGGCATATTTGTCTGCCGCCTGATAAGTACCATCCTCTCTCTTGCCATAAACCGTGCTTAAATCGTAAACAATCTGATAAGTAAGAGAAGTATCGGTATCTTCATAATTATTGATACCACTTACAGAGATATTTTTGGTGCCTACGCTATTACTGTCTGGATAGGACACTAGATAATCCCCAGTAGTTCCATTGTCTTCGCTTTTTTTCAAGGCCTTGCCATTATCACTTACCTTTACATTTGGCAGAGCTACACCGAAGCTTGAGAAGGCAGAATATCCATGATAGTTCAAGCTTGCAAATTCTACCTTAATCTCTGAATTGGTCTTAGAATCGATGGATCTAGAACCAATATTATAGGAAGCTGTAATCACATCTGCATAATTTCCCATTCCCGTAATGGTAATGGTAGCTGTTCCCTGGGTTGTATTATTGCTGTAAGTGCAGGTATAATCTTCGTCCTTTACAAGTTTTTTACCAGTTGCTGTATCGGTAATGGTAGGATCCACTTCTACCGCTCCGTTAGGATTAAATGGCTGCTTGGCAATACTAGCTACGCTAATATCTCCTGAGGTAAGGGATTTTGGTGCAATGGTGAAGGTAATCGTCCTGGTTCCAGTATAATTTCCCTTTCCTGTAATGGTTGCCGTCGCTTCTCCTGCCTTGGTATTTTCTGTACAACTGATAGAATAATCCTTTTCTGTCAGTTCTAAGCCATTGTAGGTAATCGTAAGCTTTGGTGTTTGAGCCGTTCCATTGTAAGTATAGCTTCCATTTACCGTTACATTTACATCGGCATCGGCCACATTCTTTGGCTCTATGGTGAAGTTATGGGTTGCCCTTTGTCCTTCCCAGTCTGAGCCTGTTTTTCCAGTTACTGCCACGCTTGCTTGTCCGGCATTGATATTATTGCTATAAGTCGGTGCATTATAATTGTCCCCTACCGAAACTTTTGCTCCTCCCATAGAGGTTGCATAATTAGAAGCAAATACATAAATTTCAGGCTTAATTTCTGCTCCTGTATAGACCAGGGTTGCACTAGGATCTGCAAGTTCTACTCCTAGATTGCCCTGGCTATCCTTGATGGCAAAGTGAGCCCTTGTAGTTCCACTATAGTTTCCTTTTCCTGTAATGGTAATGGTCGCCGTTCCTGGAATCTCATTGTTTGCATAATTCAAGATGGTATACTCTTGATTTTGCTGCAATACCACACCACTACCACGTTTGTTATCTGTAAGAATCACCTGATCATCCAGGGTGATTGCTACATTATTATTCCAGATTTGATCTGCAATCGGACTAATGACAATAGAAGCATCACTAATTGGTTTGGAGGCAATATCAAATGTTACAATGCCACTGCCCATATATAGGCTTGATGTATCCTTTGCCCTTACTGTTACGCTGGCTTTTCCCGCATTTACGTTGTTCTCATAATCGCCTAAAGTATAATCATTCGCCGTTAGGCTATTTTTATAAGAAGCCTTTGTATTTTCATAATCTAGGCTATAAGTATAATCCGATAGTTGAATCTGCTCTCCAGTATAGGTAATCCCCTTTGTGGAAATGCTAAGTCCACTTGACAAATCATATCGAATAGAGAAATTGGCGCTCTTAGAGGTCTCAGGCTTGAAGTAACCATCACCAAAGAAGGTAACCTTAGCTTGATCTCCTACCTTTACATTATCCTCATAGGAAAGAGTATAATCACCAGCCGACAAGCTTAGGGTCTGCTTTCCACAAGGATAAGTAATGCTTATGTCCTCCTCGTCAAGCTCGATGTCACTTCCTGTATAGGCTTTTTTGCCAGAAACTGTTACGGTTGCTTTACTTAAATCACTTAAAATGCCAATGGTGGTCGTGGTAATATCAAAGTCTAGATCCACTCCACTTGCATCCTCTTGTTGGCTCCAAGTTTCGCCATTTTTTACATAGCTTCCTACGCTAGGGGTATCTTCATAAGACAGAAGGCTGATTGACTCATCTCCACTAGAAATAAAGGTAAGAACAATAGAATAATTTGTTCCTACTGCGATTTCCCCATTATTATCAAGCTCTACCACGTTGGAATTCTTTCCTGCTGTGGTGGAATATGGCGTCGAAAAGACTGGAGTTCCCTTGGTAGGATCATCTCCATCTGCTACGTCTGTATAGATTTGAATATTACAAGTAACACTTCCTTTGCAAGTGACTGCCGGGATTTCCACCGATGTTACCCTCTGGGTCAGCCATTCTTTAGAAGTTAATGTATCTGAATTTTGTGCTGCCTTGTATACCATAGCAATACTGCTGCCGCTGGCAATTTTAACAATTCCACCAAGCGCACTTGTTTCACTTTGATAAGTATATGTTGCACTTTGGGTTTCTGCCTTCGCGGTGGTCCATCCCGTAAATCCATTCGTGGTAATGACCATACCGACTGCTACAATTGCTGCTACGATTCGTTTTCCTAATCTCTTCGCCATAATTGCTTTCCTTGCATCCTTTGGTTACTTCTAAAATTGTCCAAGGAATCCTTTCCTCTAAATATTTATTGTGCTTGACGAAAGTCAAGACCTTCTCGCCGACTGCGCTTATTTTGACATAGTTATCCTATATCTTGTTTTATCGGAAGCCCTTAGGATTAACTTAACCTTTTTCCCAAAAAAATAGGAAAAATCAACCAAATTGATTTTTCCTAATTCTTAATCCTTGTTATTTTCATTATACTAAAAATCCTCGATGAGCCTCTCCTACCAGATTCTCCGACAGATTTCCTCTATTATAGGTCATTCCCGCATAGACCTTTTGTGTATGTTCCATCATAGGCTGGGATTGATCTGCTTTTGCTAACTGCTCAAAGGCTTCATAGATGGGCTGCAAGACTCTTTGCGCTTCCTTGATCCCTTGCAAGTCATAACGATATAGGCTAGCTGCAAGTCTCTCTAAAGAAAATTGATAGAGACTATAAAGCTGCTTTGCAATAGGATAAGTAAAATCAAGGTCCGCTTTCAATCTTGATAGGCATTTGCTTGCCCTTTGCACTCCTTCTTTAAAGGTTGCATGGTCCTCTTTTTTCCTTCCTATTTGAGCATCTTCCATATAAGCAAAACACATCTCAAATAAAATAACCACAAGCTGGGTCTTATTGGCCGAGGCAATTCTTCTGGCAAATTCTACCTTTACCGTCTTTTCCATCTCATCCCTCCTACTGCAACAGCTGCAGGACTTGCTCTGGAATATCATTTGCCTGGGATAGAACAGAAGTAGCCGCTTGAGACAGGACATTTTGCTTGGTATATTCTGACATTTCCTCTGCCATGTCCACATCTTCTACTCGAGAGACTGCCGATTCCATATTTTCCTCAAAGGCATCTAGGGAACTTACGGAATAGTCTAAGCGATTTTCGTATGCTCCAAGCTTTGATCTTGTCAGGCTCACCTTTTCAATGGCTTCATCAAGAAGAGACATGGCCTTGTCAGCTCCTCCCTTTTGGGTTACGTCTACCTGGTCAATATGAAGACTTTTAGTGTCAATTCGAGGGATGGAAACATCAATCTCTTGTCCCTTATTTGCACCTACCTGCAAGGTCATCTGGCCTAGGTCCGTCACCTCAAGCGTCGCCGCCCCTGCCTGCTTGACCGTCATGGTCATGGAAAATCCATTTTCATCGGTAATCGTGACATAGTTGCCATCGCTTTTGTAAGTCGCCTTATCCGAAAAGCCATCCCCTAAGGTGATCTGCGCATTTGTCGTTCCATCTGTATCTACACTATCTACTGTAATCTCATACTTTGCTTTTGCAACCTCGTCTGAGACTGTAATATTTCCTACCACCGAAGAATCTGAGGCATAGGTCCTTCTCTCTAAGGTTCCATCTAGTAAAGACATGGTATTAAATTCGGTATCTGTTGATACCCTATCAATTTCCTTTTCTAAGGCATCAATCTCTGTTTGAATCGCTTTCAAGTCAGACTCTGCATTGATTTCATTGGCCGCCTGTACGGACAACTCGCGAATTCTCTGCAGCATAGAGGTCACTTCATTCAAGGCTCCATCTGCAGTTTCTATAACACTAGTTCCATCGGAAGCATTGCTAGAGGATTGATCTAAGGCCTTGATTTGAGCATGCATCTTGCTAGAAATTGCCATTCCTGCGGCATCATCGGATGCATGGTTGATTTTCAGGCCAGAAGAAAGTCGTTCAATAGATGCGGTTACTGCATCCTCTGTTCTTTTCAAGTGGTTGTTGGCTGTAACAGCCGACATATTATGATTAATCTGCATATCTATTTCCTTCTTCTCTTTCTTTGCTTCCTTGCAAATAGTTCCTTCCTTGTAATTTCTTGTTACTCTTATCGGTCATAAAGTCCTACTTCTTAACCTTTCATGGCCTGTAAAAAGTTTTTCGCCAGGTCATAAAGGAGGCTGCTAAGGACTTCTTCCCCTTTTAATTCAAGTTTATTTTCTCCTAGGGAAGATAGAATCTGCTCACTATCCATCTCTGGGGCAAGAATGGTTTGGATCTGACTTTCCTGGTCTAGACTTTGCTCAAAGGCTTTGATTCTCTCTTCGAGCTCTTCCTTCCCTTCCTTTGACTGCAGCGCAACATATCCAGATACCTGCTGATCGGTTACCTGAAAGCTTGCTGTTACCTGCCCGAAAGCTTCCTGGGCAAAGGAAATTGCGACTCTTCCCTTTTCCTCGGTGGCCCTTACAATCTTGAGCTGGACTCTGGTCATCTGACCATTAATAAGAACCGGCACTGCATAATCTTCCTGGGAAGACAGCTTACCAGCAAGCTTGATGGCCTGATTCAAAATCTTGATTTGTCTAAGACTTAGAAAGGTTGCATCTTCTCTTTCCATCTCCTGGCTCATGACTTCCTCTGCCACATCCGCCAGATGTTCCTGGGCCTTAGCCATATCTTCTGGGGTCTTCATTGCCTCTCCAAATTCTTCTATAAGCTGATCTTTCACTGCCTGCATATCTTGCGAAAGGTCTGTACTTTTTTCAAACAAATCTGAAAATATCTTCCCATTTCGCTTGCTGTACAGATGGGCCGCTTGCAGATTGTAAATATTTTTTGGAAGGTCTAGACCATCGAGCAGACGATAGACCCCTTCTTCCATTTGGGCACAGCTTTGTGCTTCTTCAAGTTGCATGGCTTCATAGCTTTGATCCATAGTTTCCTCTTGACTCTTAGCTTTTTTTAGCTGGTCTAAAAGCTGGCTAGGAGTCAGACTCATAGGATCTTCTACCTGTGATAAGGCATTCGGCCCTAGCTCTTGCAAAGCATGCATGGCTCTTTTGGATTCTAGGCTCTCATAAGCACTTTGGATCTGACTTGAAATAGAATTTTTCAAGCTTCCTTCTACTTCAACCTGGCCAAAATTCTCATGGATAGTTACTTCCATGCCTTGTTTTTTAAGGCTTCTTGAAGCCATGAGGTAATTTTCCATGGTAAAAGCTGCTCCTTGCTGCAACAAGGCTCCGGTCAGCCTGCCATCTTCTAGGGAAATCTGATGCAAGAGGCGATAAATGCCTAGATAGCTCTCCCTTTGCTCTTGACTCAAATCCCCTTTCTGATCTAGCTTCCATAGATACTCTCCATACTTTTCCTGGGTAGTAAGTTCTGTTTGGTCTAAGATTTCCTGGGCTTTTGTATTGATTTCATCCACCGTCATAGTCAGGGGATTGATTCCTTCTTTGATAAAATCCATGACCACTGCCGGTTTCATTTGCTCTAGCATGAGCTGTACCTTGGCATCTGTCATCTTGACATCTGCGATTGAACTTGTGGTAATCTCCATGGAATTATAGCCTAGGATTCGCACGGCTCTAGCATTGTCCTCGCTTCTATCAAGGCCTAGATCCTGCAAGATGTCATCCACATTGGCAAAAGCTTTTGTAATAGAATCTCCTAGATCGGCCCTAGGCTGGGTCATTACTTTTTCATACTGGTTGCTGGCCTGTTCATAACGGCGATTCTCCCTGGCCGCACTTTGAGCAAACTCTTCTAGGCTGCTAGTCAAGATCTCCTTTTTTCCCAAGATTGACGCACTAGCATAGCGAACCTGGTCTAATGCCCGGCTTGTATCTTGATAAATGGCCACTTGGTCCTTATTTCCAGCTAATCCATAGGAGGTCAGCTTTTTCGCAGCGAGAGCATC
The DNA here is from genome assembly GCA_963647625.1 of Lachnospiraceae bacterium. GTDB lineage: Bacteria > Bacillota > Clostridia > Lachnospirales > Lachnospiraceae > Eubacterium_C. Next base: position 6,671 of record CAVJBW010000004.1, on the reverse strand, counting down.
CTCTACTTCCTTTAGCTGATCTACAAGCTGCTCTAGGGGCTCTGTCTCAATCTGAATTCCCCGTTTTAATAAGGAATAGTTGGCCTCAAGGGTCATAGAAAGGCGAATTTCTTCTAGCTGTCTGCGGGCTTTTACCTGGTCATATTCTGTATAGCTATCCTCTTCATAGGCTGCATCCTCTCCTTGCTGCAACCTTTTTAAGTTTTCAATGGTGACCTCTTGTCCCGTCTTCTGTAGGTAGAGGATCTGACTTTCCTTGGCATTGGTTACCACATCAAGAGCTTCCTCGGCTTGAAGGGCAAGATCCTTTGTTTGGAATAAAAGCGCCTGCTTTGGTTCCTCTCCCCTTGCAATCGCACTAGCTCCCCCTTCAAGGACCTGACTGAGCATCTGATAGACCGGCGTCTGCCTCAGTTCCTTTACGTAACTAAGATTCTCTTTTGTCAAAGGCAAATTCTCTTGCAGCATCCACTGGGCATCTTCTAGCGCCTGCCCATCCTCTCGATCCGATTGGGCTACCACATCTTCTATGAGACCTTGCAGCTCAGATGAAATCTCCATGCTAGGGGAACTTCTTCTAGCCGCGGAAAAGGTAGCCTGATAAAGATTCTCAATAGAAGGTGCTAGGTTATTTTCTAGCAAATAAGCAATCGCTCCCTTACTTAGGTAATCTCCTTGACTTGCCACTTCCTTGGCCATGGTAATTGCATTTACAAAGTTCTGCTGATTGTTCTCCGTCAAGGTAAGACCTAGATCTTGCAAGGTATCTTCGATACTCCTTGCAACTGCTAGACTGCCCACAACTTCTTCTATGGCTTCTAAAGGGATATCACTGCTAATAGTGCTACCTTTCCCTTTTGCAAGCTGGATCTGGATCTTATCTGTTACGGTAATGACCGTCTCTGGCTGGTCTTTTAAAAGGGAAAAACCATCCTTTCTTGCCTGACGATACTCACTGCTGGTCATGGTATCTGCCACGTAGTTCATGGAAGTATTGTCAAGCAAGTCCTGGCCTTGCACATCCGATACGACATCTTCTATGGACTTGGGCTGTTCATAAACATCACAAATCATCCCTTGACCACCAGATACCTGTGCACTTGGCGTCCAAAGAATGCTACTTGTCATCTCTTTAATTTCTTGCTCTTTTGTTAGGGCATCCTCTTTATTACTTTGCCCTAAATCAGCCATCTTAAATCCTTCGACTTTCATGGGTGCTCCTCACCTTATGGGCATCCTTGTCCTTACATTTGCGTCCCTGCAATTACTATTCTCAAAAAATATGTCGGAATTTCTTAAGAAAAACTTTAGCAAGGCCTTATTTCTTGCATTTTTCTCCCCCCTCGACTATTATTATATTTGTAGTTTTATGCACATTTATAGACTTTTTTATATATGAGGAATGAATCCTATGAGAATTTCATCTGCATTTCGGCAAATACTTAAAAAGATTATTATTTTACTTGCTGTATTTGTTGCAGCTTTGGTGGTCTTTTCCTTTCTTACCAACCACGAAACGAAGGACTTAACTACCACTGTTTCTGCAGCATCTCTTCCGACTTTGTCCTTTACCTGTGAAGAAGAACAAATCAATCTCTTACACGGTTATACCAGCGAAATGGATGCTCGCTATATGAGGGGCGATCTTTTGCCTATTTCCAAGGAAGAAAATATCCAAATAAATATCACCACCTACTCGAATGATATCAAGGAACTTTCCTACGAGATTCGTTCTTTAGATACCTCTCAGCTTGTTGACAGCGGAAAAGCCACCCTTTCGAAAGAAACCGGGGGCCTCGTCAATGGACAGATCAATCTAGGAAATATTTTGGAGGACCAGACAGAATATCAGTTCATTCTCACCTTGACATCTGGAAAAAAATCCATCTATTACTACAGCAGACTTATGATTGCTGACTCAGAGCAAATCACTTCCTGCTTGAACTTTGCCAAGGATTTTCACAAGGATAGCTTGGATGAAACGGACTATACCAACCTATCTGCTTATATTGAGCCAGAATCTTCTAGTGACAATTCCTCCCTTGATAAGGTAACCATTCACTCTTCCCTCGATCAGGTTGCTTGGGGAGATTTTAAGGGAAGTCAGATCGACGAGACCAAGGTCTCTGTCCAGGAAATTTCTGGGGACTTCTATGTGGTGAGTCTTAGCTATACCATGGCTGACGCTAGCAAAAAATCGACGCAGTACTACAATGTGAAAGAAGACTTCCGTCTGCGCTCTGGTAGTGACCGCATCTACCTTCTAGACTATGAACGGCAGATGCAACAATATTACAATGGAGATGCTTCCACACTTTCAGGGGATACCTTACAGCTAGGAATTCGTTCTAGCCAGGTCAATTATCTATCCAACGAAAATGGTTCCCATGCCCTCTTTGTGCAAAATGGGGAACTGTGGGGCTACAATGCTTCTAGTAATCAAATCTCCAAGATTTTTTCATTCCGAAGCAATAGCGATATAGATGAACGAGAATCTTATCAGCAGCATGATATCCGACTGATTAATATTGCTGAAAGTGGAGATGGGGACTTTGTGGTCTATGGCTACATGAATCGTGGCGAGCATGAGGGCCAGGTAGGAATCTGTGTCTACCACTACGATTCTTCTGCTAATACCATTGAGGAAGAAGGCTTTTTGCCAGTTCAGCTATCCTATGAAAGCCTAAAAGCCTCCCTCGGTGACTTGATGTATGTCAGCCCAGATAACTATTTCTATTGTATGCTACAGTCCAATGTCTATCAGGTTGATTTAAATCAGGGCAAGAGTAAGATTCTATTAAAGGACTTAGATGGCCAGCAGTATGCAGTATCTGAATCTGGGCAGTACTTTGCCTATAGTTCAGATGATTCCTTATCACAGATTAGTGTTATGGACCTATCTAGCCAAACCACCAAGACCATTAAGGGCGATACCGATAGCTTTATCCTGCCTTTGTGTTACTCCGGAGAAGACTTGATCTACGGACAAGGAGCATGGTCGAATACCAAGACCACCTCCTCTGGCCAAAAGACATATGGTATGTCTAGGATCTATATCTGCAATACTTCCTTAGAAGTAGAGAAAAAATATAGTAAGCCTAATCGCTATATTACGTCTGCCTACTCTCAAGGAGAAACCATCTATTTAAATCTGGCAAAGAAGAAAAATAAGACCTTTGTTGCAAAGGGGCAAGATACCATCTTAAATAACGAAAAGGAATCCGCAGACAAGGTGACGGTAAGCAGTAAGACCTCCTCTAAAAAGGGAGCACTTCTCTATCTTACCTTCCCAAACAAACTTCCTGATAGCCAGTTGCAAATGCTGACTCCAAAATATCTTCTAGCCGCTCATCCAGATGCCGACCTTGAGCTAGACCTTGATCAGGAAGCTTACTTTGCCTATGCCAAGGGCCAAGCTTTCACATCATCTACCCAAGTCTCCACCGCCATTCAAGTGGCCAATGACCAGATGGGCGTTGTGGTAGATCAAAGTCAGAATTATATCTGGAAGCGCTCACGAAAGACTAGTGTATCACCACTTATTAGCAAGATTACGGACACCCAGGGCAATACGTCCTCTCTAGCTCGTTGTCTCAATGCCATGCTTTGCCTCGCTTCAGAAAGCATGAGTCTAGACCACTATCTCGACCATTCCGGAACTGCTGAGGAGATTTTGACATCTTCCATCGAAGGTGCCACAGCCCTTGACCTAACGGGATGTGAGTTAGAACACTTGCTTTACTTTTTAAGTGACGGTAGATGCGTTCTTGCCAATACGGCAGAGCATAGCTATATTCTCTTAACCGGCTATACTTCTACCGACCAAATATACTACTATGATCCAACTAGTAATTCTACAAAGTCAGAAACCACCAAATCTCTAGCCAAGAAGCTAAAAAGGGCTGGAAATAAATATTTAACCTATTATACAAAATAAGTTAAAAAAGAATAGGCGACCACCGTGGCCGCCTATCTTTTTTTTGTTTTAAATTAGCTTTATTTCCAATATACAAGACAACCGATTCCACACAAGATGGCAATAATCAGTAAGATCATATGCTGTCCTTTATTCATTAGATTTCCCCTTTTTTATTCAACTTTTTGCAAAATATCCACTATATGAGCTCCCGCTCCAAGTAGTTCTGGGCGTTCACACACGCTCATCTGGTAATTTACAAACTCCTCAAACTCCCTCTCCTCTAACTGATTCAGATAGGGCCTCATATAATTAGCCGGTCCATCTGGAGATAGGATGGTCTTTCGAACCAAGCCTGCTTCTTCTTGAAGCCTATTGATTTCCTCTAGGCGAACATAATCATATAAATCATCCGGCCTTGCAAGAGTCTGATAACTTTCATCAAATCGTCCTTGCTCCTGACACTCAAGGATATGTCTTTCTTTGAAGCCATAGGTAATCACACTATATTCGTTCATAATATAAGCCACAAAGATCAGGCCCCCAACCTTGCAGATTCGTTTTGCTTCCATCAAAGCTTGCAACTTTTGTTCATGTCCCATCAAATGATACATCGGTCCAAAAAAGATAACCCCATCAAAATAATTATCTTCTAATCGCTTTAGTTTCAAGGCATTCCCCTTAAAGGCTCTAAGTTGTGGGCACTTTTGCTTGAGCCTTCCCAAGTTGTGCTGAACCGGCTCTACTGCTGTCACCTCATAGCCCTCCTGAAATAGTGGAATGCTATATCTTCCGGTAGCAGCTCCAATATCTGCAATGCGAGCTCCTTTTTTTAAATAATCATGAATATATTTCATGGAAATTCGATATTCTACTTGTCCATGCCTAGAATCCAAGCGTTTTTCTTCATTAAATTTGTTATAATACTCTTCCAAATTGGTCATATCTTATAAATCCTTTTTTAATATGGTAAGCAGGGCATCTTCCTTGGTACGATTCAGCAGGCTTTCTTCTCCTCCATGGGCAATGATTTTTTCAGGTTTCTCCCTTAGCAGACCTACCGCCTTGCAGATCAGACCATAGCTAGAGCAAATCTGATGAAGGTCTCTAGGATGATCCGTGGCCACCAGATAGCTGCCTCCGGAGAATAGCTCATAAGGATGCACCTTAAAGAATTCGCAATATTCTATGGTTTCTTGTCTTATAGGTACTTTTTTTAGCTCTACGTAAAATCCCTTTTTATAATCCTTCGCTAGATGGTTCAGGCTATTTAAAAAGCCTCCTTCTACAATCGGATAATAGACAAACTTGCCAAGCTCCTTTGGAATTGTAGGAGGCAAAGATACCTTTCCTCGTCTAATCACCTGGGGATGAATCTGCGTCCTTAGCTCGTCTTCTCTTTGGCTAGCTAGGTAATAACTTCCTCCTGCACCAATATATCCTACCACCATAAGTTTCATGCCTGGCTTTAATTTATAACCTGCATCGTCCCTTCCCCCTTCGAACATAAGCTCTTGGTTTAAGTAGGTTCTAAGCCAATCATAAGAAGCGTCTGCTTGCTCTTGTAAAATCTGGAAAAACTTTCCTAAAGTCTTGGCTCTAAGAGCTCTATTTCTAATGATCTCATCCATAAGCTATCGAGCTAACATCTCTTTGATCATATCCACTTGATTGGTGGCAAGAGCCTTTAACAAATCTGCCTTTGGGCTAATGCCGAAGACATCCTGCAGTCTATAAATAGTAGCTTCTAGCTCTCCCATTTCCATCAAAAACTGGCTATAATCTTGTTCTATTTTAATCTGTTCTAAGGCGCTATCAATCCCGTCCTCACACTCTTCAAGCAGGCTGGCCTTTAGATGTTTTGTCCAGTTAAGTTCCTTGCAAAATTCATGTTTTTCATAAGGACTTTTATGGCCTCTCCATCGTAAGAGGACCCCCTCTTCCATTTCATAGATTGTAGCAAAATTCACTCCATCAATGGCTAGATGGGTGTAGACGCAGCCCTCTCTTGCCTCATCTTTTTTGCTTAAAATGTGATGGTAAGTTGTGGCAATGTTCACCATATCATCTAGGGCTTTTTGCATCTGTTCAATGGTCAAGATGGCAGTATCAAGAACTCCTCCTTCTATCACACCTTCTAAATCTGTCCACAATCGATCCACTTCCTGGCTAATCTCTACAGGATAGGCATCAAGCACATAAGGCGTCCTAGTGATAAGGCCTTGCATGATTCCTTCTAGCAAGCCTTCTTCGTCTATGGTGGAAAAGACAAGACTACCATCTAGATCTTCCATCTCTTCTGATAACTCTTTTGATGCAATCTCGCCAAGTTCTGAACCGATCTTAAAGTCTCCTGAGAACAAATCTTCTTCATCACAGATATAGTCTTCATCAACTTCAAAAGCCAAAAAGGAAAATCCTTCTTCAAAGTCTTCCCACGGCCCTTGGCAAGTATACCAGGCAGTGACCCTCGCTATGGGATCATCAAATCCCCGAATGCCATTGTCCTCAAATAACGCGCAAAGATTGTCTAACGTCAGTTTATTTTCTACTTGATCTCTCGTGTAGAGAATTTTTTCTACTTTTGCCATTACCGATCTCCTATTTTTTTCTTTTTATTATACAAGAAAAACCGCCACAGGGAAACTGTGACGGCCTTTAACCTAGCTATTCTTATGCTTCTTTTTTGCTTCCTTTGAGGTAGCAGCCCCAATATACAAGGCCAACCAAAACCATTCCCCCTACGATATTACCT
>CAVJBW010000003.1:6245-24562 GCA_963647625.1 Lachnospiraceae bacterium | reverse complement strand
GTCCTAAGGCAGCAGACTTTTTAAAGCAGCTAGTAAGGGCTAGATACAATATCTTTATTTCAGGGGGAACGGGTAGTGGTAAGACGACATTTTTAAATGTTCTATCGAGCTATATTCCTAGGGAGGAGAGGATTGTTACCATAGAAGATGCAGCAGAGCTACAGATCCAAGGAATTGACAATCTAGTAAGACTAGAAACGAGAAGAGCTAATTTTGATGGAGTAAGGGAAATCAGTATTCGTGACCTCATCAAGACCGCCCTTAGAATGCGGCCGGATCGAATCGTAGTAGGAGAAGTGCGAGGGGAAGAAGCCCTTGATATGCTCCAAGCCATGCAATCTGGCCATGATGGAAGTCTAAGTACGGGGCACGCAGATTCGCCGAAGGACATGGTGCATCGTCTAGAGACCATGGTGCTTATGAATCAAGAGCTTCCCCTCGTGGCAGTTCGAAGTCAGATTGCAAGCGCTATTGATATCATGGTTCACCTAGGGCGGCTTAGGGACAAGAGCCGTAAGGTCCTTGAAATCAGCGAAGTGATAGAAGGAGAAAGAGGAGAAATTACCTTTTTGCCATTGTTTCAGTTTGAAGAAGAAGGGGAGATAAATGGTGAAATCAAGGGTAATTGGGTTATGAAAAATAAGCTTCAAAATAGAACAAAATGTGACCTGGCAGGCATCCAACTAAAGGAGGATGCTTATGGATTATAGTACCTATCAATTAGAGAGAAAAGAAAGTCTTCTGATTACCTTGCAAGGCTTAGGAATTACAGCGCTGATTGCTATTTTTTGTTATCGCCATATCCTAGCCTTGGCCCTGGGGATTTTGATACTGCCTTTGTGGAGGAGGATGCAATACCAGCGCCTATTAAAAAAGCAGACAAATGCCTTGAGAAGGGAATTTTTAGAAGCGCTTCAGTCGGTATCTGGAGCTTTATATGCAGGATATTCCATGGAAAATGCCTGGTTAAGTGCTAGGGAAGATTTGCATATGATTTATCAAGGAAAGTCCATGATGGTAAGAGAAATCGACCATATGCTAAAAGCCTTGTCCATTGGAAAGAATCTAGGAATGATCCTGCGCGATCTAGGGGGGCGAAGCGGCCTAGAAGAGGTCAAGACCTTGTGTCAGGTCTTAGAATTTGCCATGAAAGCAGGGGGAGATTTTAGCAAAATCATTCAAAGTGCCATAGGACGAATGCTCGATCAATACGAAGTATGTCTAGAGATCGATGCTATCACTGCAGAAAAGCAACTAGAATATAAGATTATGTTAATCGTACCGGTGGGAATTATCATCTATATTTCCCTCGCTTCCCCGGGTTACTTAGATGCTATCTATACAACCCTTCTTGGAAGAGTCGTTATGAGCCTTTGTCTCGTTGCTTATGCAGCTGCAATCTATATGGCTAAGAAGTTCATTGCCATGATATAGGAGGGAAGATGGGAATACTAATTGGGATTGCAATCGCAGGAGCTGCGCTTTGCATTTGGATGAAAAAAAAGGGCATCAAAAGTCCTTATGCCTATGTACCGAAGGTTTCTAGCGTCATTGCACTGATTGGAATTCTTGCCATGCTGGGGGAGGAATCGGTCCTAGATCATGGAAGCGTCAATAAGCCTTCCCCAGGGCAAGAAGAAGTGATGCTAGATCTAGAGATAAAGGTGCCCAGGGTGCTTTGGTCAGAAAGCTATGAACTGACCCTTCCGGCGCAAAGTCTTACCAAGTCCCAGGTAGACAAAGTCTTAGAGCAGGCAAAAGCAGAGCTAGATGAGGTCATGCTAGGAGAAAATGAAAGCTTAGATGACGTAACAAAAGATCTGAATTTTCAAGAAAGCTTGCAGGGGGGCCTCGTAAAGGCTAGCTATGAATGCGAGGATACAGACCTTATTGAAGAAGATGGCAGCATTGTCTACGAAAATACGAAGGAAGAAGGGACCATAACCACAATTTTAGTTACCTTAACCTGTCAAGAACAGGAGAAGATTGTGACAGTTCCTATCTGCATTAAGGAAGATACTTCAGATGTAAAAAGATGGCTATTAAAAGAAATTACAAGAAAGATTGCATCTTCCTTGGATCGTCAAAGGGAAAGTAAGACTTTGCATTTGCCAGAGAAGATTGGCAGCTATTCTCTTACCTGGGAAGATGCTTCTCGGACAAAGCCCACGACCTATATTGCCCTTATTGTTTTGGCAATTTTGGGAATTGAAGTAGCCAAAAGGGCTAGAAAAAAAGAAGAAGAAAAAAAGCGCAACCAGGCCCTGCTTAAAGAATATCCTGATTTTTTAAATGAAATGAATCTGCTCTTAGGTGCAGGGATGAATATTAAGGGGGCCATGGAGCGGATCGTAGAGAAGAAAGAAGAATACAAATCAGAGCCGGGATATTTATACCAAGAGCTTAAAATTACCTGTCAAGAAATGGCTGGAGGACTTAGTCAAAGGCAGGCTTATGAAAGATTTGCCACAAGATGTAACTTGGTGCCTTATCGTAAATTGGTGGGATTGTGGCTGCAAAATATGAAAAAAGGAAGCGTGAAGCTAAGAGAACTTTTGCAAGAGCAGGCCCATCTAGCCCTCGAAGAGCAAAAAGCTCTAGCTCGAAAACGCGGGGAGCAGATCAGTACAAAACTATTAATTCCTATGATGATGCTGCTTGCGATCGTCATGGTAATTATGATGTTCCCTGTCACACAGATTTAAGGAGGAGTAAGAATTATGTTAGCGGAAATCAAAGCATTTTTATTAGATGAAGAAGGAATCGGAGTCGTTGAGGTCATCTTGATTTTGGTCATTATTATTGCCATGCTCGCTATTTTCAAAAGCAAAATCAAAAGTGTGATTAATTCTGTCTTTAAGACCATCAATTCTGATATTAAAAAATTATAGTCATGAAGAGGCAATTAAAGGCAAGTGTTACCCTCTATATTCTCTTGCTGTTGATTTTTGTTGTTACCTTGCTATTTACCATATTAGAACTAGGGCGCGTCAAGGCCTTAAAGGCAACCATGACCCAGAAGACATATGCCCAGACGGAGTCCATATATGGAGCTTATCACAAGCAGTTATATGAGAAATATGGTTTATTTTTCTTAGAAATAGACCAGGAAAAAGATCAGCAAGTAAAGGCAGCAGATTCCATAATCTATGCCTGTAATCAAGGAAGCAGCCATGATTTTTTGGGAATGAACATAGAAAGCATGAGCCTAGATGCTAGCCTGCTTGCAACGGACAAAGATGGAGAAATCTTTCGGCAAGAAGCAGCCACTCTTGCCGAGAACCTGCTGCTAGATGAGGGGCTAGAAAAGTTAGTAAACCAGGTAAAAGAAACGGCATCGAAAGAGGAGATAGAAGAGAGCAAAGATGACGTTTGTGCCTTACTAGAAGATATGGAAAAGGCGAAGAAGCTAGATGAGCAGGAGAAGGCAGAAGAGAAAAAAGAAGAGAGTGCCCAGCAAAAAGCACTAGTTAAAAAATATGGAAATCCAGCAAAGTCCTTAAAAAAGCAAAAAGCGAGCCTGGGATTGGAATTTTTTATAGAAGAGATGGGAGATTTGTCTAGTCTGTCTATAGAGACCGATCATCTCGCTTCTCATAGAAGCCTTAGCAAGGGAATGAATAGGGAGAGTCTCAGTCGTTACAAGAGGAAAGCAAATCTAAGTGAAGACCTTCTCTATATTGCTTATTTGAATCATTATTTTCAGAATTATACATCCTGTCAGGAAGAGACTGGTTTGAAATATGAGCTTGAATATATTCTTTGTGGAAAAGCATCCGATGAAAAGAATCTAAAGGCAACGGTAAATAAATTGTTGCTTCTAAGAGAGGGATGCAATTATAAGAGCCTGCTGCAGGACAAGGAAAAGTCAGCCCTAGCCCTATCTCTTGCTGAGGCAATTCTAGCTCCCTTTGGTTTAGAGGGAATGAGTAAGGTCTTGCAGCAGGGCATCTTGCTTGCCTGGGCCTATGGAGAAAGTGTGCTAGATGTACGGGCCTTGTTAGATGGAAAAAAGGTAGCCCTTATAAAAACAAAGGAGCAATGGACCTTACAGCTAGAGAAGCTAGGGGACATTACAGATGTAAGCTTTCAGGCAAAGGAATGTGAAAAGGGAATGACCTATCAGCAATATTTATGGGCGCTTCTAAAGCTACAAGGAGAAAAGACGCAGACGCTGCGAACCATGGATTTGATTGAAATAAACCTTCGAAAGACCAAGGGAAATTCGGACTTTTCCATGGATCAGATGATGCTTTCTAGCAAGATGACCTATCACATTCGTGCTAAGAGTCTGTTCTTATCGCTGATTTGGACGACAAAGAAGGAAGTTGGAACTTATCTATTTGACCAAGAGATTGAGTATTCCTACTAAGAGAAAGGTGGGCAGAAGATGGTGTCTCTAAAACAATTTTTTACAAGACAGAAAGGTATGCAGATAATGCCATTATTTCACACACATCATAGATTTTTACCATCTCACTTAAAAACTCCCTACTTCATACGAGAGACACCATCTTCTGCTCACCTACAAGCTTCATATACCGTAGAGGCAGCTATAGCAGTGCCTATGATGGCGATGATTTTGGTCATGGTGCTATTTTGCTTTCGCATTCTTCACGTAGAGACTGGTGTAGACAAGGCCTTAGTGGAGGCTTCTAGGCAGACGGCAGTCTACGCTGGGGAAGTCGAAGGGGAAAGTGAGCTATTGATGTGGGCAAAAGTCCTGGCAAAAAAAGAAATAAAAAAAGAAGAGCTGCCCCTTTCATATGTTGCAGGGAAGCTAGGGGGGATTTCTTTGCTTAGCTCTGATGTTAGCGGGGATTATATTGAGCTGGTGGCAAGATATCGCATACAATTTCCCTTTCCCTTTTTCTACAAAAAGACCATTTCCATCGTGCAAACATCGAAAAGCCGCAAGTGGACCGGCTATGATAAAGAACGTCTAAGTGGAGAGGATACGGATTATGTCTATATCACTCCAACGGGCAAGGCCTACCATAAGCAGCTAGTCTGTACCTATCTAAAGCTTTCTATTCAAAAGGTAAGTAAAGGTCAGGTAGAGAAGATGCGAAGTAAAAGTGGGCATATCTATTATCCATGCCCTTTGTGCAGTAAGAAAAACACCAGCGAAAGTGTATATATAACAGACTATGGGGAAAACTATCACTATTTATTGACCTGTAGTGGACTGAAAAGAACCATTTATCATGTATTGAAAGAAGAAGCTGTAGAGCGAGGATATCACAGCTGCAACAAGTGTTATTAGGAGGGATCATGAAGATTATATGGTTGATTATTTTGACTCTTGCATCGATAGAAGATGTAAGAAAGCAAAGAATCTTTATAGGCTGGCCAGTGCTAGCAATCGTCATTGGTGCGTTTGGGAATCTGTTTATAGATCGCAATCTAGTTGATTTGGCACTAGGGCTTTTGGTGGGAGGAATTTTCTTGGCCACATCTATTATTAGCAAGGAGAAGATGGGACTAGGGGATGGAGTTATGATACTAGGAGCGGCATTGTACCTTAGCACCGAGAGACTGTTGGGAGCTTTAATCCTTGCAGGAGTAGGTACTTTGGGAGCTTTCGCCTTGCTTTACTGGAGGAAAAACAGAGTGCAAAGCTTGCCCTTTTTGCCATTTTTTTGGGGAGGGAGTGTGGCAGTATTATGGAGTTAAAAGCCTCCTATACGATAGAAGCGGCGATTCTATTTCCATTTATTTTGATTCTTGTCATAGGAACAATTCGAGTGGCAACTAGATTGTATGAGGAAGAAGCCGCTTATATGGAACAGGCAAAGGAAATCAGTCAAATACACCCGGTGCAGACGCTTAGACAAGGAGAGTGTATCAAAAAGGTGTTAGAGATGATAGAGTGAGGAGTTTGTTATGGAAATTGCATATCAAAGAGATTTAAATAAAAGCTATATGGTGATACAAAAGACACAGATTGATTGGGAAGAGTTTGAGATGCGAATGATTCAGCAAAATCAGCTAAAAGGCTTGTTAGAAGTCTTTCAGGTGGTTCAAGATCTTAAATTGTCCTTTTTATATGATATTTCTAGCATGCAGTCTTTGGATATTTATTTGCAAAGAAAAGAGGTAAATCGAGATTTCTTAGAAAAACTAGCTCTTAGCTTGAAAGACCTTAGCGATAGGTTAAAGGACTACTTGTTAGATGAAAATGCCCTGGTGCTTTCTCTAGAGACTATCTTCATTCACCAGGATCAACTAAAATTTGTTTATTTACCAGGATATCATAGGTCCATCGGAGAAGGCTTGCAAAAACTACTAGAAGGCATGCTTTCAAAAGTGGACTCTACCGACCGGCGGTGCGTGGAATTAACCTATCGATTATATCAAAAAGCAACGGAGGAGAATTTCAGCATGGATGAGTTTTTGAAAGAATTAGAAATGGAGGAGGCTAGAGCAGAGCGGCCACGTAGAAGTATCAAGACGCAAGTAGAAGAGGCAGAGATTCCTGTGCAAGAGGAGGAAAGTCCACCTCCTAGAGAGAAAAAAAGTGGCAAAGAAAAGAAGAAGCTCTTCTCTATGCAAAGCATTAGTAAGTGGCTGCTAAAGGATGAGCCCAATGAGGAAGAAGAAAATCATACTCCTTTATTCGGAGAATATGCTTTTGCCGGGGAACGAATCATGAGTCTTGAAGAAGAAGTCTCGCATCCTACCATATATTCTAACTTGGAAAAAAAGGTACTTGGAGAACTCAAATATCAAGGTCATGGTAGGCAGCAGGATTATTTTTTGAAAAAAGAGAAGAATTTTATCGGTAAGCAAGGGGACCTTGACCTTGTATTGGATTCTGAAAGCATTAGCCGCCTTCATGCCTTGATTTGTAAGGAAGACGGAGAATATATGCTAGAAGATCTCAACTCTACCAATGGGACTTATCTCAACGAAAAACCTCTTAAGTATAAGGAAAAAGTAATACTAAAAGTGGGAGATGAAATCCGATTTGGAGAAGAAAAATACGTCTTTTTTTAGCTTGTATAGCAAGAATATACACAAGTATTTGTGGGAAAAAAAGATGCAATATTACAATATTATCTATTTTTGTATCGTAAAGTGGATGGAAAATATAGGGTCAAGGTCATAACTAAATGGTTTGGTTGACTTTTGTTTAGTTTAGTGCTATTTTGTACCTAACAAGTAGATGGAGGGGGATATGCGTGGCAAGCATTTGCTAGGGATATCCCTTTTTTGTTACTTGTAGAGTATTCAAGAAATGATTTTTTTGAGTACAAAATAAAAGGAGGAAAAACATGAAAAACGTAAAAAAGGCATCAAAAAAAGTAGCTGCTTTTGTCTTGTCTACAACTATGGTTGCAGGCATGGGGGTTACTGCATTTGCTGAGGAAGCACAGGTAACATATGACAACCCAACACAGGCAGTAAAAATCACTAGAAATGCAGATCATTCTGCTTCTTGGGGAACAGATGGCAAGAAGTACATTACTGCTACCGCACACCGTGCAGCATCACCTACACTTGGAATGATGGGATTGACTGCAACATCAGGATTTGGAATGGTAGGTGGAAGTGCTCCAGCTGATTTGGCCGCTGCGAAAAGTGCAGCAGCATTGGGAATCTGGGGAACTACATTAAACCAGAGCTATGACCCATATTATTACAATTATTTCTACAATTATTATGCAGCAGCAAATGGCAAAGAGACCACCACAGATGCCCTCTTAAATCCAGCTGTATCCGCATCTCCAATGATGGCAGATATGACAGTAAAGGATGAATGGGGCGGAGTATCTGTATCATTATATACAAGACCTCAGATTTTAATTGGAGTTCAGGCAGGAGGAGCTAGCGCTGACGATCAGACAGGATATGACAGCCAGCTTGCTACTATTAACAGCCTAGCTAAAGACTCTGATTACTATCAAGAAGGCGATGAAAATTACAATCCTTATAAGGTAAGCTACTGTGTAACATCCATTGCAGATCATATCAATACTGTTTACAACGTAGCAGCAGCGATGGATAAGATTACAAAGGATACCGGCGCTGTAGGTCGTTATGGAAGTGGCGAAGACATCGCTGAGACTTATGAAAACTATGCTTATGGTATTCCTGCTTATGTATTATCTAAGATTGCAGATAAGACAGTAGCAAGAAAGACTGTTGCAAATGTAACTAAATACGACGAAGCTTCTAAGACTTATACCATCGAAGGTTCTGCATCTACTATGGTATCTACTACTTCTCTTGCCCGTATCTATCAGTATACTTCTGCTGTAACGAACAATCTAGCAGATAAGCTAAATAAGACAACGGTTACTGCGGAAGAACTTGCACAGGCAGATGTTATTATTGACACAAAAAGTGCAGTTACAGATGATGCATTAACAAAGAAAGTAATTAATCCAGATGCTGTTAGTTCTTTATATGGAATTACTATGAATTCTACAGAGAATATCTTTGGTGAAGCACTTACGATTTCTATGATTTATCCTGAAGTATTAGATGCTGTAAAGGTTGGAGCATACTTCTACAAGAACTTATATCATTTGACAGAAACTGGAGTTCAGAAGGCGATTACAGTTAACTATGCAAAATTATCTGTAGCAGATAGCATTAAGGCTGAAGTAAATAAAGTTCCTTCTTCTTACAACTCAGATGTTCAAAGCCAGATTGATGCTGGTGTTGCTTACTATATGGCAAATAAGGCATCTTTGAGCAAAGTAACCTTATATGAAAATGGATGGAAAGCAGTTGAGAATATGACAGATATTTCAAATGCTAAGATTACACTTTCTAAGACAAGCGTAGCTTATACTGGCAAGCAGATTAAGCCATCTGTTACAGTATCTGTTCCTACAAAACTTGGAAGTACCATCGTTAATCCATCTGAATATAAAGTAACTTATAGCAACAATACAAAAGTTGGAACAGCTACTGTAACGATTTCAGCAAATGGTAAGCAGGTCTATGGTTCAGCAAAGGCTACATTCAAAATCAAAAAAGCAAGCCAGAAGCTTACAGTAAAAGCAACCACCAAGACTGTAAAATATTCTAAGCTTAAGAAAGCAAAACAGACTGTAAAAGCTATTAAGGTATCTAGCAACAAGGGCAAATTATCTTATGCAAAGAAGAGTGGTTCAAGCAAGCTTTCTGTTTCTAAATCAACAGGTAAGATTACTGTGAAAAAAGGAACCAAGAAGGGTACCTATAAGGTTAATGTAACTGTTAAGGCAGCTTCTACTTCTACATTGAATGCAGTAGCAAAGACTGTAAAAGTAACTGTAAAAGTAAAATAATTTCTTCTAAAGAAAGAAACAATATTGCCATTAAAAGTCATTTGGGAAAGGTGGGGGAATCCTCGCCTTTCCCATTTGTTGGATAAAAGAATATAACGATGTAAGATATGAAAAATCAGAACTTAAATACAGAAAATAACAGGATACATATCCATCAAGAGGAAAATGAAATTACCTCTTTCCAAAAAAAGGAAAAAGTTCATAAAGCAAAGAAAATGCCATACTTGCTCATTATGTTGCTAGTGTGGATTGGGCTTATGCTACTTTCTTTGTGCATCATTGTGCCATATGACCAATGGGACTTTTCTCTAGCTTGGATTATGGATAAGGCGTCTGATAATATAAAACAACTTTACGAATATTTGTTAGGAAGAAGCGCAGCTAGTGGAATCAATACCAAGCTTTGGCAATTTCTAGGGGCCTCTATTGTAGGGGCAGGGCTAGCTGCTTGCGGGGCAACCTTTCAAGGAAGCTTTAGAAATGTTCTAGCAGGTCCTTCTTCCATGGGAGTTATGTCAGGAGGAACTCTTGGCTGCACCCTATATATGATTTTTGCAGCATCTAGCGTATCTAGTGCAGCAACAACAGCAGTGACCAACTATGCCAGCAGTAACCTGTGGCAGCAATATCAGTCAGAATTTTGTGTACTTGCAGGATGCTTTGGAGGTGTCTTGCTAGTGGTAGGGGTCGCAACGATTGCAGGAAAAGGAAAGCTCTCTTCCTCCGCTATGATTATATGCGGAATGGTTTTTTCTACTATTGTAAGTTCCATCACAATGGTGGTGCAATATTATATCCTGCTAACAGATGAAGACGCATCTACCACGATAGAGTCCATTCAAGATATGATGATGGGCAACCTAGCCCTACTTAGCAATCCACAGATTGTAGGCATGATGGGAATTCCGATCATAGTATGCCTTGTTGTCTTGATTTTAATAAGCAGCAAGCTTAACCTCTTGTCCTTTGGAGATGAAGAAGCAAGAACCATGGGACTGAATGTCAATCGCTATCGTAATATCATGATCGTTCTAGGAACCGTGATGACAGCAATGGTGGTATCCTTCTGCGGAAGGATCGGATTTTTGGGATTTATGGTCCCTCTAGTGGCTCGAAAAATTGCAGGACCAAACATGAAGCAGTTGATACCAGCCTCTATTCTTACGGGAATGATTCTGATGGTTGTGATCTATGACATAGCCTACATCATAGGAATGACGGATTCCATCAATGTGATTACAAGTGCCATTGGATGCTTTGTCATGGTGGCAGTGCTTATGAGAAAGAAAGGAGAAAGAGTGAATGCAGCTAACCAAGCAAGAGGTTCGCAAGGTATACGAATCTGATCGAAGAAAAGACCGGCAAAGACTGATTTGCACTTTAGTCATCTTCGCAGCAGTATTTGTCTTTTGCCTTTGCATGCGCTACCAAGCCTATGACTATGATGACAAATTCATCCCAGGGCAGAATATCAAGAGCTTGTTTACAGCTCTTCGCCTGTGGATTAGCAAGCTCTTTGGCCTAGAATATTACAACCAAGAAGAACAGATTATCGAGGGCATTGGAAGCGTTGTCTACTATGGTTCCATAGCAAGACTTCGCACTACAATAATGGCTATGATTGCAGGAGCCGCAATGGCTTTAGCAGGAGCCATCTTCCAGACCATTTACAAAAATCCCATGGCATCGCCAAGTATCCTTGGAGCAACGGCAGGAATCAATCTAGGAAATGTTATTATGGTAACCTTGTATTCCAATCTAGCCATTACCATGGTCTATACCCGCTACAAAATCTGCTATCTCTTGACAGCCATTTGTGTGGTGGCCGTCCTACTTCTTGGCAAGTGGGCGGGAGATCACAAGGGAAATCCCAATGTTATGGAAATGGTTATGATGGGCTCTATTATCTCACAGGGAATCAATGTCTTTGTCCAGTATTATATGTACAAGCTAGAGGATGAAGACCTCTTAACCTACCAGGAGATGGTGCTAGGAACCTACCAGCAGACAGATAATATCAGTATGATTATCTTTTTGGTGCTAATGGGAATTGCGATTATCCCCATGATACTGCTTCGCTACCACTTCAACGTCACGAGTATTGATGATGTGGATGCTAGAACGGCAGGTATCAATCCAGCGCCTATTCGCATGATTGGACAGATCTGCGGAGTCATTATGGTGACGGCAGCAACGATTCATTGTGGCGAAATCGGAATGATAACGATGGTTGTTCCTTATCTGATCCGAAACCGAGTAGGAGCAGACTTTCGAAAGGTATGTATCTACAGCTTCCTGATAGGCGGAAGCTTCTTGATGATTTGCAGGATGCTCACGTCACTGATCTTGATTGCGGATGAAGAAATCCCAGTATCCTTTCTTATTAACCTGGCTTTGACACCAGTATTCATGGTGATTGTGGCAAAGCAGAAAAGAGGTTTTGAATGCAACTAGAACTAAGAGATGTAACTTGTGGCTATGATAACAAGCCCATTATAAAAAATATAAATTTTCAGATTGGACAAGGAGAGACCCTAGCAATCTTAGGGCCAAATGGAGTAGGAAAGTCTACCATGTTCAAGACCATACTAAATCTAATCAAACCACTAGAAGGTCAGATTAGCATTGACGGAGAGAATATTTCCTCGTGGCAGCCAAAGAAAATGGCGAAATACATGGCTTATGTGGCCCAGGCCCATGTACCATCCTTCCCTTACCTGGTAAAGGATATTGCCATGCTAGGAAGGGTTGGACAAATCTCTAGGATCGGCCAGCCTTCCCGTAAGGATTATGAGATCGTTGAGCAGGCGCTAGAAGATGTAGGCATACGACATTTGCGAGAGGAAGTCTATACGGAAATCTCCGGAGGAGAAAGGCAGCTTCTAATGATTGCCAAGGCCCTAGCCCAAGAACCAAAGATCTTGATTATGGACGAGCCTACGGCCAATCTCGATTATGGAAATATGGTAATCGTGATGAAATGCATCAAGCAGTTGGCCGAGAAGGGACTATGCGTTATTTTTACCACCCACATGCCAGACCAGGCTTTTATGACTGGTGCCAAGACAGCGATGCTGTTTCGCAATGATCCCATTGAGTTCGGCCCGGCAAATGAAGTTATTACAGAGAAGAATCTATACAAAGCGTATCAGACAGATATTCAGATTTTAGAAGTGATTGATAAGGATGGACATCCAGTTAAGATTTGTACCCCACGATTTGGCAGGTAATAGGAGGAACTAATGAATAAAGTGAAGGAATTTGAGAGAGAAGAATTAGGTTATGAGGTATTAACCGAAGAAGAAACCAAAAAGGCCCAGGAAAATATCAAAAAGATTATCGAAAATATCGAAACCGTCATTACCGGCAAGACGGAAAAAGTAGAACTTACTGTGCTTGCCATGCTAGCAAGTGGTCATGTTTTGATTGAAGATGTGCCAGGAACCGGTAAGACTTCTTTGGTATCTGCTTTGGCAAAAACCATTGACTGCGGCTATAGCCGTATTCAGTTTACACCGGATGTTATGCCATCGGATGTGACGGGATTTTCTATTTATAACCAAAAGACAGGAGAGTTCGAATTTCGCCCAGGAGCTGCCATGAGCAATATCGTCTTGGCCGATGAAATTAACCGAGCTTCTGCAAAGACCCAGTCTGCCATGCTAGAAATCATGGAAGAGCGCCAGGTAACGGTAGATTCTAATACCTACAAGATGGAAAATCCATTTGTGGTACTAGCCACCCAAAATCCAATCGAATCTCTAGGAACTTATCAGCTTCCAGAGGCCCAGATTGACCGTTTTATGATCAAGCTTTCCCTTGGCTATCCAGAGCTTACAGACGAAGTGTCTATTATCATGAAAGGCAAGCAGGCCAAGAAGGATATTACCTCTGTGATCTCCGCAGAAGAAGTAAGAAAGCTTATTGACAATACGGACCATATCAAGGTTAGCAAGATGGTTTCTACCTATATCGTTCATATTATCGCGGCAACGAGATCCCATGCGGATATCAAGCTTGGAAGTTCCCCTCGTGGAAGTATTGCCTTATATGCACTTGCAAGAGCCTATGCCATGTATCAGGGAAGAAATTATGTGATTCCAGATGATGTGAAGTATCTAGCTCCATATGTGCTAGCACATCGAATCATCCTGACCCATGCAGCGAAGACAGAAAAGAAAAATCCAGTTGATATTATCAACAATATTGTAAATAGCGTTGTAGTACCTACAAACAATTCTGATCTGGAGGCATAAATGAAGAAGCAAAAACCAGTAAAACAAGTATTGAAAAAGATACTTTACGTGGTGGTTATTGTGGCAATCTTTGCAATCCTAGCGATTCCAGCTGTCTATATGAACAATATTTACGGCTACTTTCCAATCTTGGTATTTGCCGCAGTCCTTGTCCTATCCCAGATTAGCTTGATGGTGGTCAACCGAAAGCTGTCATTGGATACGGGAAGTGGCAATGTGGAATGTGACAGGGGAGGATTAGTTACCGTAGAGCTAAAAATGAAGAATAGCTCGCGCCTCTTTTGCCCCAAGCTAGTTGCAAATATTTTTGTTACAGATTTGTTTTGGCACAATGACTTTACGACCAAGACCTACTTTACCCTGCCACCAAAGATGGAAAGTAATATGGGATTTGATGTAGATATGAACCATATCGGAGTCTATCACGTAGGAATGCAGGATGTAGAGCTGTATGATTTTCTAGGGTTTTTCAAGAAAAAGACACGATTAGATGAAGAATTTGACGTCTTTGTAAAGCCAAAGATTCGCGAACTAGAGGAAATCTTTGATACCCAGGAGATGACTAGTGAGTCTGAGCACAATGAAAGAACCACCTCCATTAATGGCAATGATTACATCGGGGTTCGAGATTACGAAAGAGGAGATTCCATGAAGCAGATTCACTGGAAACTCTCTGCTCGAAGCATGGGTTATTTGACCAAATTGTATGAGCAAAGCCGGCAAAAGAGCTTTACGGTCATCTTGGACTTTGCAACGATTTCTAGTGCAGATTCTGACGAACTGATGGATATCAATGACTGTTTGATCGAGACAGCCCTTTCCGTTATGAATGCCATTTCGAAACAACATACATCCTATGCCATGTTGTTTGTGGATCGAGACAACAATGTACAAAGACGCTCAATCAAGGATATCAATGGACAGATGCTCGACTTGATTCGCAATTTTGCAGTTATCAATCCGAATCCATCCTATGATTTCCCAGATGCGACGGAAATGATGCTTGAAGAAAACCAGCAGGCCAACAAATCTACCAATGTTATTGTCTGTACCTCTAGGGTGACAGATGAGCTGATTACGCAAATGGTACAGATTAAGAGACAAAGAAGAAGCCCAGAGCTATTCTATATTGTGCCATCAAGATTAAATAACCGAGAGCTAGATCAGCAAAGAGCCAGATTGTTGCAGCTAGATGAGTCGGCAATCTCTTACCATTTCGTAAGAACCAGTGAGAATTTGAAGGCTCGTAGTCTTGTAGAAGGGGAGGATCTGTCATGAAGTCTTATATGAAAACAAGAATCTGGGACTGGATCTTTTGCCTGGTGATTAGTACAGGACTAGTCTTTCATATTTATTCTGGATTTGTCCTAGATGAAGGATTGGCACAAAATACCCCCTTGGTGATCTTGTGCATGGCCGTCTTGTGTATGGTCTATATATTATTTTCCTATAAAAAGATAACAAGAATCATAGGAATCATCATAGTTGTAGCGGTGATAGCAGCTTACATCCTATATGCCCAGACCAGCGGTATCTTTGAAAATGAATCGGCCAACTATAAGAGTATTGCACTAGTCATTACCTTGGCTACGTCCTTTGTCTGTTTTTTAGCAACCCGCACCAAGGTAGGTACCATCATCTTGCTGCTAGCTGGCAATCTGATCTGCGCAGGAAGCAAATTCTTGCAGTTCCCAGTAGAGAATTGGCAGATGATCACCTTTGTCATTGGGGTCATAGCCATGCTGCTTTACCGTACTTATATGATGACTTTGATGGAGGTAACCAGAGGAAAACTGCGGCTCAATCGCTATGTATCTCAAAGCTTAATAGGTCTTTTGCTAGCGGTAATTATTAGCACAATTGCCTTTGTAGCAATTATAAAGCCGCTGAATCCTCCGACTAGGGATCTGACTTTAATCACCAAGTTAGAGAAAATGGACGTGGTCTCTAAGATTGGAATCTCCTCATTGAAGGAATATCTAGATCCGAGCCTTTTAGCTGAGAGCCAACAAGAGCAACTAGAGCTTGCGGCCAAGCTAGAAGAGCAGCAGAAGGAAGAGCAGCAGCAAGAAGAAGAAAAAGAGGAAGAACAACTCCAGCAGGAAGGCGTGCAAGGGAAGGTGAAAATGCACCTTTACCACTATGAATTTGATCAAAAGCAGATTCCATGGCTAGTCATTTTGATTGCAGCGATCCTCTTTGCTTTGATCTTCCAGTGGTTCTTTAGAAGAAAGCGCTGGAAAGAGGCAGTAGGTCTCTTGTCCTACGAAGGTGGAATCTACAATTTCTATGGATTTTTTCTAAAAGCCCTAAAAAAATGCGGCTACAAAAAGCCTCAAAACCATACCTTGTATCAATATGCCCAGAATCTTCAGCATGAGATGCAGGCCTTTGATACGGAAAGTGCCAGCTTTGAGGACTTGACGAAGGTCTACATTCAGGTTGTATATGGAGAAAAAGAGGCGACGAGAGAAGAATATGAAATGTTTGAACAATATTACAATGGATTTTTCAAAAATATGAGAAAAGAAATAGGATTCTTTAAATATTTGCGAAAAATCTGGTTTTTAGCCACAGCATAGGAGGGAGGTTCACATGAAGAAAAAACGATCTTATGGAATCTTACTGGTCTTCCTCTTGCTGATTAGTATTTTGGTGCTCAGTGGTTGTCGCCAAAGTCCCGTTCTTGTGCAAAAAGTCTACACAGCTAGCGCTCAGGAGGTAGACCCTGACCAGGAAAGCAAGGAAAAAGATGAAGATGCTGATGAGGAAGAAGATGGAAATGATAAGCATGACCAAGATGCGAATCTAGCAGGTGATTCCACCAATAGCGAGGGGCAAGAAGGAGAAGGCAAGAAAGGAACAACTGCCAAGAAGCAATATGACAAAAATGGAAATGAGGACCTAAGCGCTGAGGGTAGTTCTTCAGGAATTTCCGAAAGTGATGGGGGACTAGAAGACGAACATACGGATGGAGAAGATGAGACTTCTTCGGATCAAGAGGAAGATTCTGGTGCAGATATAGAAGATGACAGTATGTCTGATACAAGCGGAGCTTCCGAGTCAGATGGCGAAGTCAGAGAAATAACAGAAGATGCCAACATCGTAGCAGCCACAACGCAAGCAGCATCTATTGTGGAAATGGTAGCTGGTAGCGGACACTTAGTGGCAACTTCTTCTGATTTTACCTCGAGGAAAGCCGCCAAACTGCTAGAAGATGTAAAAAGTGGCGAATTAAAGACCCTATGGAGCGGCGATGCCATAGATGTGGACAAAATCATAGCTATAAAGGATCTTGATACGGTCTTCTACATCACGGGAGAGCTCAGCAGTGATCAGGAAAAGAAGCTGACCAAACATGGAATTAACTGCGTTTCCTTAAATCAGCTAAATTCCATTGACGCCATTGAAAATGCAGTGCAGACGGCAGGAGATTATTTTAGCAAATCCACCAAAAAAAGCTCTGTAAAGGTAGCGAATAATTATATAAAGTGGGTAAGCAGTGTCAAAAAAGATGCAGCCAAAGTAGAAGAGACCAACTATACTCTTTATGTGGATGCATGGGATGATACCGTAACCTATCAGTTAAAGGGTCGCTATAGCGACCTGCCGGCCCAAGCAGGAGTAAGCAGCTCGGGCCAGGGAAAAGGAGCAGCACTTGTGCCAGCAGGCAAGAATATCGCAGCTTTCAATGAAGCCATCGGATGGACCGGAATCACCAATACAGCAAGCCAAAAAGATGCAGGAGATGAAAAGGGGTATTATGCAACACCAATGCTCAATCAGTTCGCCCCACAATTCACCAAGAATGCATCGGGATATTCTTATTATCGAAGCAACGTATGGGGAGATAAGTTCGACAATTTCGTCTCTCACAAGCTAGGCTCAGGAACTTACCTTTGCCTAGGGGACAAAGGATTTACCAGTCTTATTGTGGGAAGCAGTGAGACCAAAAAGGCCATAGAAGATAGCTGGTTTTGGGAGGCGAAGGGAGTCCAAAGCGGAGGCGGAGTATCTATTCCGGGAGGATATTATGCAGATGGAATGGAGACCCCTCTCTACGGAGATATCAATAAGGAATATGATATTTACGTAAGCCCTACCGGTATTGGAAGCTGGTCTCAAGGAAGCACAGAGACTCCATTGCTTGCTTATTGGATCTCTTGTGTTTACGATACGGGCTATGACAAAAAGGCTCTCAAGGATAAAGTCAAGAAATTCTATAATGATTTCTATGATGTAGATATTTCTAGTATGGTGGATTCTATGTTGGATTTATAAAAGGAGAAGATGATGAAAAAGAAGGGAAAGAAAGCGCTAGGACTAGGCCTTAGCCTTTGCCTGTGCATAGGCAGTATAAGCCCTAGCCTAGCATATGGAGCAGAGGATACTAGCTCTAGTGTGGTCAAAGTAACAACGGCGAACCAGTTAAAGGTAGCTCTAAAAAATGCTTCAACGAAGGAAAGCGAAAAGACAAAGATTGAATTGCAAAATAATATCTCTGTTTCTGAAAGCTTGACAGTAGAAGCAGGGACCTATGTAGAGCTAGACTCACCACAAGGAAGCGAGTATAGCATTACTTATACAGGAGATCGGCTCACTACAAAAACTTCAGCATTTTGGATTGTCAAGGGAGACTTAAGTCTATCAGACGTGACCTTAAGTGCGAATTATAAGGCTCGAGTGATCTATGTGGCAAATTCCGAAAGCGAGTGCTATGGCGGAAGTCTAGACCTAAAAAGCGGCGCCGTAATTACGGAAGGAAGGGAAAGCTCTG
>CAVJBW010000003.1:0-6235 GCA_963647625.1 Lachnospiraceae bacterium | reverse complement strand
AGCTAATGTAGGAATTGGAGTAGACCTTGCCTCAGGAAGCAAAGATTATCATGCTACCATGACCATGGAAGAGGGAGCAAAGATTACAAAAAACTACAATAAGTGCGGGGTAGGAGCCAATCTAGGACTAGATTCCATGAATGGTGCAGGAGTAGCTGTTGGAGCCTATGCCCAGTTCACCATGACCGGAGGCCAAATCATAGACAATGGAGATGAGACGGCAACGAATGCCACTCCGGTCTTTGGCGCCGGAGTCTATGTGGCAGGAGAAAATAGCAGCTTTCACATGAGTGGCGGAAGCATAGAAAATAACTTAGCATATGGAAACGGCGGTGGCCTCTATATTAGCTCGGATACTTGTGAGGTAGTTCTATCAGGTACAGCAAAAGTAAAGAACAATCAGGTAATCTGGGTAAGAAATGGAGGATATAGCGCCACTTATGCCAAGGGTGGTGGCATCTACCTCGGAACAGGAACCTTAAAGCTACAAGATGAGGCAAGCATTGAAAGCAATAGCGCTATCGCAGAAAATGCAACGACAAGTTCTTGGAGTGGATCGAATTATATCGCTTGTGGTGGAGGTGTCTATATTGATCGAGGAACCTTTCAGCAAGAAGGCGGCGTGATTGCCAATAATAAGGTCAGTGCAAGTGGCAAAGATATTATCTATACCATTGGAAATGGTGGTGGTGTCTGCGTAGTAGCAGGTGAGTATGACCTGTCGGCAGGAATTCTTAGTGGCAACCAGGCCATCTCTACCATTGAAGGCAATGATCGAAGTGGAACGGGTGGAGGAATCTATCTAGGATTTCAGGCATCCACGGAAGAGACTAGTGCAGGAAGCCTTGTGCTAAGTGGTGGAGAAATCACCCAAAATAAAGCCACAAGCCATGGAAGTGGAATCTATGTAGAAAATGGAGCAATGGTGGCAGGAGAAGTCTACAACCAGGCCCAAAGTGGAGGCTCTGTGAAGGAAAGCTTTGACTTTGAAAGCATGGCAAGCCCATCTTTTGTGATGCAAGGAAAAGTAAAGGTAACGGACAATAGCTCCGACAACATCTACCTTAGAAAGAATCGCCAGGATGAGGAGGGCGAGATGTATTATTCTCGCATTTGCGTGGCAGGAAGTCTTGCAGGCTCCACCTTAGGGATCTCTATGGAAGAGGCATCAAGTGGACGCATCATGGCAGTAGAAGATTCTGATTATGAGCTGACAAGCGAGGATGTTGCAAGCCTTGCCTATGAAGGAGCAGACCAAGACCAGTATGAGGTCACTATGCTTAGTGCTTCAGCAGCAGGACTTCTTGAAAAAAGTGAAGGAAGAACAGACCTTTCCACCATGAATGTTTCACTCCCAGAGGGAAGTTCTTATACCTATACGGGAAGTGCCATAGAGCCACAAGTCAAGGTCACTTCAGCAGATGGCCAGGAAACAACACTGACAAAAGATGTGGATTATTCTCTAAAATACTCTAAGAATGTTGACGTAACCCAAGAAGCGCTAGTAAAAGTTCAAGGAATTGGCAAGTACAAAGGCAGCGTCAAAATGACCTTTGAGATTGTACCAGCATCCATAGAGGAGGCAACAACAGATACGATTGCTACAAAATATTACTCAAGTGGTATGAGCTTTCAGCCTCAAGTGGAAGTTAAAGTCGGGGACAAGATCTTGGTAAAAGACGAGGACTATACCTTAAGCTATAATCATAATGACAGGGTAGGAACTGGCCAAGTCATTATTACAGGCCAAGGAAATTATACGTCAAGCAAGACCGTCACTTTTGAAATTAAGTCCGTGGAAGGCATGAAATTAGTTTCCAATGAAAGTGAGTTTGAGCAGGCATTACAGTTGAATCAGCCGATTGTCTTGGCTGGTGATTTATCCTTAACAAAGGAATATACCATTACAGAGGATCGAACCATCTACGGAAATGGATTCAAGATTACCTATGCAGGAGAGAAGGCAAATGCTAGCCTATTTACCATCTCTAGCAAAGTGAACCTTCATGATGTCTCACTTTCCTTTGACTATGACCACCCAGCGAGACAATTGATGATTGAAAAAGGCGGAGAAGTCTACCTAGAAGATCATACCTGTTTAAAGGGTGGCCGCATGAAAGGGAAGGATCAGCTTGGACAATATGTCTATAATAGGGGAACCTTAACCATAGGCGAAGCTCGCTTGTCAAATACCTATGGAAGCAGCTATGGCGGCGTCATCTATAATGAAGAAGGGGCAAGCTTGAACTTAAATGAAGGTGCTTTGTTGCAGGAACTTACCACTTACAATGGAGGAGCCATTTATAACAAGGGAACCCTCCTTATAAATGGAGGAGAAATTACGGAATGCAAGAGCTTAAGTACCCTAGGAACCATAACGAATTATGGAACCTTCACGATGATAAAAGGCACCATCTCAGGGACAACTTCCTCTTGCCCTAGTGTCTATAACCGGGGAACCTTCCAGATGCAAGGAGGACAAATCTGCAACAATGTCAATACGGATATTACCAATGCTTACTATAGTGGTGGAACCGTGACTTCCTATGATACCTTTGTAATGAGTGGGGGATCGATTCATGACAATACCTCCTATACCTCAGCAGGCGGTCTTTTCATTGCAGGTGGAACGGCAATTATGAATGGAAAAGAAGCAAAGATTGCAGACAATAAAGCCTATCGCAATTATGTTGGAGGCAACAAGTCATCCGGTTATGCCAATGGCGGAGGAGTCTTTGTATCAGCAGGAGAATTCACCCTAGAAGAGGGAAGCATAGAAGGAAATAGCTGTGGATACAAGGCAAGCGTAGAAGATCGAAGCGTGATTACCAATACGGCAAATGGGGGAGGCGTCTTTGTCTATAAGGGAACCTTTACCATGAAAGGTGGCAAGGTCTCTTCAAATAAAGTAAAAGATTATTCCGATGCTTATAGCACCAAGAATCGCAGCAAAGGAGCCGCCGTCTATGTAGATGCACAAGGAAGCTTTCATTTTGATGGTGGAGTCATAGAACAAAATCAATCCACCTATGCTCACCAAGATGGAATCTATGCATCCAATACGACGATGCAAGGAAGCGTAGATCAGGTGGCTACCATGACCATGAGCAAGAATCCTAGCATCCATGGAGAAATCAATCTAGCAACACGGGTTAATATCAAGGTGACAGATGCCTTGACGGAGACTTCACAAGGAAGTTATAAGATCTATTGCTCTGCACTATCAGCAGGCTCAAGCATCGTTACTTATGAGAAAGCTTCTTTGGCAAAAGAAAGTGATGCGGACTTATTTAGCTTGGTGGATTCCCTATCGTCTCTTACCTATGATAACTCAAGTCATACCATACGAATTGGTTCTATTTCTTTAGACCAGTGTCATATAGCTCTAGCAGATGATCAAACCGAGTATACTTATACTAGTGGAAAGATTCAGCCAGAAGTTCTTGTAGAGCTTACAGATGGGCAAGAAACAGAAGATTTATCTAGTGCTGTAACCATTAAATATTCAAAAAATATTAACGTGGGAACAGCTACGATTACCATTACTGGGGATGGAACAAGCCTGTCGGGACAAAAGACCTTGGAATTTACCATTGTGCCGGTAGATTTGAGTCAGTACAAAGTAGTCTTCTACGATGATCATTTCTACTATACAGGAGATGAGATTGAACCATATTTTGACTTGGTAAGAGATGACATTGACCTGTCTGCTTCTGATTATGAAGTAAGCTTTGCAAATAATGTGAAGGTAGGAAAGGCAACCATTACCATGAAGGCAGCTTCTGATAATGTAACCGGTAGTTTGCAGGCAAACTTTGTGATTAGCAAAAGACCAAGCCAGGCCAAAAAGGTCCAGATTATCTCGGCTCAGAATATAAAGAAAGCCTATACTTCAAAGACCTTCAAGCTAGGAGCAAAGGCAAGTGATGCCAAAGCAAAGCTAAGCTATGCATCTTCCAATAAAAAGATCGCAACCATCAATAGTAAGGGAGTCATCCAGATGAAGGCTTATGGTAAGGTGAACATTACCATCAAGGCAAGTGAGACTGACCTTTACAAAGCAGCTACCAAGACCATTACCTTAACAGTAAAGCCAGTTAAGGCAACCTTAAAGTCAGTTACCAACAAGGCAAGCAAGAAGATTGCCTTGAAATGGAAGAAGGATACCAAAGCAGATGGATATCAGGTCCAATTAGCTACCAACAAGTCCTTTACCAAGGGTGTAAAGTATTATCAGGCCAAGAAAAATTCTATCACCAGCGCAAGTATTAAGAATCTGAAAAAAGGCAAGACCTACTATGTGAGAATCATGTCTTACAAGAAAGTAAGCGGAAAATATATTCTTGGAGAATACTCTAGCACAAAGAAAGTAAAGATCAGAAAATAAAAAAGAAAGACTCTAACTTCCATTTTTCTCAAAGTGAGAGGAGAAGTTAGAGCCTTTCTTTATGTTCTATTGTAACTAGTCAATTGCATTTATCCTAGCGCTGAATAGAAGAAGCTTTCTTCATGGAGTACATACGCTGATCGGCAAGGCTATAGACCTGAGAAATATTATCTGCTTCCTTAGAGGTTGCAATGCCATAAGCAGCCGATAGCTTCAAGATTACTTCTTCTTCTGAGACTTCCTCCATGTGCGTCAGTAGCTGGTCAAGCAAGTGCTTGGTTGACTCTTCGTCAATAAACGGCTGGTAGATCAAGAATTCATCGCCGCCCATTCGAATGATCATATTGGGCAGAAGAAAAGTTTCCTTTAGGCAGTTGGCAAAGAGCTTTAAAAGCTTATCTCCCACGCCATGGCCGAACTGGTCATTGACGGCCTTTAGATGATTTAAATCAAAGGAAATTAAGGTAAAGTCTGTCTGCTCAGCTTCCTGGCGAGTACAGATCTTGTTATATCCGTGGCGATTAATACAATCGGTAAGTTCATCTGTATAAGCCTTCTTTTCCAAGGCTTTTTGCTCTGCGACCTGGTAGATCTTGCGAGAGATTCGATTAAAGTAAGACCAAAGCAAGGCCCCAATCATGCAAAGCATGGCCAAAGAAATATAAGAGACATAATTATGATTAGTAAAAGATGTCATATATTTGGCAGCATTGTATCGTAGCAGTTCTTCTAGCACGATTCCAAGGGAAATAAAAAATCCAACGGCAAGAATCTTGTTCATCTGGCCCGTGATTTTAAATTCCACAAAAATCTGCAAGAAAATATAAACGATGGACAATACAAAGATGACATGATAGGTAATCAAAAGTTCAGGTAAGTGAATGATATTAAGTCCATTTACCACCAATGCAAAGACCACAAAGACAACATTTACAAGGAGCAAAGCATCGTAATAGCTGCGAAGCCATCGGGGAGTATCCTCGTTCTTTACCTGAGAGGCAAAGTATAAAAGCATCGGTAAAGCGGATAGATAAAGGCTGATATGTTCAAGGTAAACCTTTGCCTGCAGATTGCTGATAAAAAATTCAAACAAATCCTGGTTGCACAAGAGCCATAAGCCGGCAATGACAGATAAAAGTCCAAGCCAAAATACGTCGATCAGAGGCTTTTGGTTGAGCACCACTAGACCAACTACACCCATAGTTACAAGTCCAAAAAAGAGAAAGAAAAGACAAATGGTTAAAGGCAGTCGGTGGTCAGACAAATAGTTTAAGGTATATTGATAAGCACTTACAATCTGCAAAGGCTGAATCCCAGAAAAGGCATTATTTTCTGTGACATGAAGCTTCACGGTCAAGGTCTTACCCGCATAGTCATCTGGAAAAGCATCGACTAGATGAATTCCGTAGCCAATTAATTGTCCACTGCTTGCTTCCTTTACTCCATAAGAGTAGAACTTTTCACCATCTAGATACATTTCTACGGTAGAATGGACAGAGTAAAAGTAAAGAGCAGCCTGGTCTATTTCCTGGGCTTTGGATAGCTGTCTTGTTAGGATTAGTTCATCTCCCTTTTGGCAGATGGGAAGCTGTCTGCTCGACAAAGTAACATTTGAATATTGCTTTCCATTTAAAGTAAGGTCCCAGCCCGAATCTAGGTTATAGCAGGTGCTAGAATCACTTCCCTTAAAATTTACCTGAAAAAACAGTAAAAATAAGAGAATAGGTACTAGCAAAATGAGAATGCCAAGTATGTAATTTTGTTTTTTATTGGAAGGATGTTTTTTCAAACAAAAGCTCCTTTATTCTTGAATTTGTAGACACAATAATCTAATCTATAGTGTAACAC
>CAVJBW010000002.1:32394-32963 GCA_963647625.1 Lachnospiraceae bacterium | reverse complement strand
GCCAAGATCAAATAAGATCTCGTCAAGGTTTTTTGACTCAGCTGTTCTGATAAATTGGCGAATTTGTTCTTGTAGGATGTTTGAATCTTGCATCTTGTTCATTTACTCACTTTCCTTATATTAATGGAATCTTATAAAGATAAGGTGTTACTAATAATATAGCACAGGAAATAAAATTTTCAATCATACCAAGGAAGGTGGTTTTGGATTCGAGAGGGAGAAAATGTGCAATTTTTAATCATCTGAACGCCTTCGTCCCTACTTATGGTACTGAACATAGGGTATTCTCTAATCAAGTTAAGGAAAGCAATGGTGATGAGGAGGCAGATCGGATGAAGGGATTTCACACAAGTACAGGTTATATGGGGTTGGTAGAAGGTAGATATATCTTGTTTACAAGCGAGAGTGATTATTATGAATATATGAATGATTAAAGAAAGGAGAGGAGGAGCAAAAGAGGAAGCAGTTATAAGGTCGCTTGCTAAGCGACTCATTTACTAGGAAGATAAGATATGATTGGATTACCAAAGAAATAGTAACAACCATAAGGAGGAATTAATAATGGGATT
>CAVJBW010000002.1:0-32355 GCA_963647625.1 Lachnospiraceae bacterium | reverse complement strand
GATGATGACAGATATGATGTTGATAACGAGATCTGGGATCGGGAAGATCTAGATGATTATGACGAAAGAGCTAGTGAAGAAGATGTGATTGATGATTATGAGGACGATATTTATTAAGATTCGTCTGTGATAGAAAGGGTGATGCATAGTGACAAAGGAAGAGTTCTTTGAAAAAATAACGCAAAATGACTGTACTAGAGAGGACAAGATCTTTCGTATATTAATGGCAAGGGGGTTTTTGCTAGATCGTAAAGCAGGTAAAATGATCCTAAGCGATAATGCTCATCCAAAGGATTTTGAGTATTTAGATGCTCTTCTAAAAGAACATCACTTAGGCTACTTAGTAGAAGATGAGCTCATACTAGGTCCGGATGCTAGATATGAAGATGCCATTGCTTTATTTGAACATGATCAAAAGATTGGAATGGAGTGCGTGTTTCAAGCCTCAAGATGGGATCAGCTAAAGCTGCGCTCTTGTGGCCCCAAGGTACAAGTAAGCTGGCTAGAGCCTTATGTGGCCTATTATGTAAAAGCCATCACAGCTTGTGGGGTAGAGACAGATTACTCTTGTGATGGCAATATTGCATATAGTAGTAAAGCAAGGCGGGAAGTGATTGTAGGAAGCAGATATCCATTTGGATATTGGCATGACTATATCTTGGATCATATCCTAGAAGTGAAAGATTGGAACTTTAGCAGAGGGATTCCTTTCACGGAAGGGCACCAATATGATCTTTATTATAAGATCTATACCATGGCAGACTATTTGTACCAGCATCGCATTGAAATTAGACAAATGCGAGACTTAGCAGCAAATGAAATTAAGAATTCCATGATCAGAAAGAGGACAGATGAGGAAAGACTCCAGCTCTTTTTGGAAAAGTGGGACCAGTATGTGAAGAGGCCTGCCTAGGATGCCAGATTAGGTGATTCTAATAAAAATACACATAAACGAATATAAAAGAGCAACAAGATGCACAAGTTTCTTGTTGCTCTTTTTAGTTTTTTAAAACTAATTTAATTTAGAGGTTGATTTTGTAAAAAAATTGTGGTAAATATATTACGACTAAAGTTAAGCCTATGAAAGGAAGATTAGTTAGATGGTACCAGTATTACTTGCTCCGAAGGGAGAAGTGCAGATTATTAAGCGCGTAGGCGGACGAGACGAAATGAAGAAACACTTAGCAGATCTGGGGTTTGTGCCAGGAGCACAGATTACAGTTGTTTCGGACTTAGATGGCAACTTGATTGTCAATGTCAAGGAAGCTCGCGTGGCTATTAATAAAGAATTGGCTAGCAAGATTTTTGTCTAGCCCACAAAAAGGAGAGTCATATGAAAACACTGAAAGATGTAAAAGTTGGCGAAAGTGCCAAGGTTGTGAAGCTTCACGGTGAAGGTGGAATCAAACGACGCATCATGGACATGGGAATTACCAAAGGTGTGGAAATATATGTCCGCAAGGTTGCTCCACTTGGAGATCCTATCGAGGTAACTGTCCGTGGATTTGAATTATCCATTCGTAACAATGAAGCTGACAAGATTGAAGTAGAGTAAGAAGAATTTAGGGAGGAACTAGAAAGATGGGTATTACTATCGCATTAGCAGGTAATCCAAACTGCGGTAAGACAACGCTTTTTAACGCCCTTACCGGAGCTAACCAGTACGTAGGTAACTGGCCAGGTGTAACTGTAGAAAAGAAAGAAGGAAAGTATAAAGGGAATAAAGAAATTACCATTACTGACTTACCAGGTATTTATTCACTTTCACCATATACTCTTGAAGAGGTGGTAGCTCGTAATTACTTAATCGATGAAAATCCAGATGTAATCTTGAATATCATCGATGGAACCAACTTAGAGCGTAACCTTTATTTGACAACACAGCTTGTAGAAGTAGGACTTCCAGTTGTTGTTGCAGTCAACA
The DNA here is from genome assembly GCA_963647625.1 of Lachnospiraceae bacterium. Taxonomy (GTDB): domain Bacteria; phylum Bacillota; class Clostridia; order Lachnospirales; family Lachnospiraceae; genus Eubacterium_C. The sequence goes on along the minus strand of CAVJBW010000002.1, from coordinate 30,431 downwards.
TGATGGACTTGGTTCATAAGAATGGTGACAAATTATTTATTGACAAGATGGCAGATGTCCTTGGTGTTCCTGTAGTAGAGATTTCTGCTTTGAAGGGAAAAGGACTAGACAAGGCTGTTGACAAGGCAATCGAGATTGCAAAGGCTGGAAAGCCTGCAGCTGTAAAGCATAGCTATTCCGGCGTCGTTGAGCATGCACTTGCTCATGTAGAAGAGCTTTGCCTTCATGATATGGATGACAATAAGCAGCGTTGGCATGCAATCAAGCTTTTTGAGCGTGATGAGAAGATTCAAGAAAAGCTTGGACTTAGCGCAGAGCAGATTGCACATATTGAAAAAGATATTAAGGCTGCAGAAGATGAAATGGATGATGATGCAGAATCAATCATTACAGGTGAAAGATATAACTTCATCGGAACCATCATTCATGATGTCCTAAAGAAATCACAAAAGGGAATGACAACTTCCGACAAGGTAGACCGCATTATCACCAACCGTATTCTTGCCCTACCAATCTTTGTTGGAGTTATGTTCTTAGTATATTATATTGCGGTATCTTCTCTAGGTACAATCGTAACAGACTGGACCAATGATACTTTGTTTGGTACATGGATTCAGCCAGGAGTACAAGCACTTCTTGAAAATGCTGGTGCATCTGAATGGGTTGTTTCTCTTGTAGTAGATGGTATCATCGGTGGTATTGCAGCTCCAATCGGATTTGCACCACAGATGGCAATCGTATTCTTCTTGCTATCTATCCTTGAAGACTGCGGATACATGGCTCGTGTAGCATTTATCATGGACCGTATCTTCCGTAAGTTCGGTCTTTCAGGAAAATCCTTCATCCCATTCCTTATTTCATCAGGATGTGGAGTTCCTGGAATCATGGGTACTCGTACTATTGAAAATGACAAAGACCGTCGTATGACTATGATGACAACTACATGGATTCCATGTGGAGCAAAACTTCCAGTTATCGCCTTAATCGCAGGTGTACTTGCAACAGGTGGTAATGAAGGACTTTGGTGGGTATCACCAATTATGTATTTTATCGGAATTGGTTCTGTTATCCTTGGCTGTATTATGCTCAAGAAGACCAAGATGTTCTCAGGAGATCCAGCACCATTCGTTATGGAACTTCCTCAGTATCATATTCCTTCTTTGAAGACAATCTTGATTCACGTATGGGAAAGAGTATGGTCATTCCTTAAGAAAGCAGGAACAATCTTGTTCGTATGCTGTGCAGTAATGTGGTTCCTTGGAAGCTTCGGATTCGGACCAGATGGATTCGGACTTGTAGATACTGATGATTGCTTACTTGCTTCTATTGGTGGAGTCATTGCTATCATCTTCCGTCCTCTTGGATTTGGTACATGGCAGGCCGTTGCAGCTTCTCTTTCTGGATTCGTTGCAAAAGAAGGTATCGTATCAACCATGGCTCTTCTTGCAGGACTTCAGGATGTTGAAGAATATGCTATTGAATATCATCAGCAGTTTGCAGCATTCTTCCCAACAGCAACTGCAGCATTCTCATTCTTGGTATTCAATCTTTTGGATTCACCTTGCCTTGCTGCTCTTTCTACCATGGCAAAAGAAATGGGAGACAAGAAGTGGACATTTAAGGCAATCTTATTCCAGAATGTATTTGCTTATTGCTTAACATTAATGATTTATCAGTTCGTAGGACTTGTTACAGGAGATGTTACATTTGGCGCTGGAACAGTTGCAGCAATTATCGTACTGATTGTATTTATCTACTTATTAGTTAGAAAGCCAGCAAAGTCACCACTTAAGGCTTCTACAATGGCTGCATAAGGAGACTTATAAATGAATGCAAATACGCCTATTACCGGAACGGATATTATAGTTTTAATCATCATTTTGCTATTAATTATCGGTGGAATTCGTTTGATTATTCATTTCTTCAAATAAGTGATATCATGGGGGAAGCGGACTTGTTCGTTTCCCCTTCCTATGTATGTGTAACCTTGAAATGAGTATTCTATAAAAAAGTGAGGTAACCAAGTATGGTTGATATTATCGTAGTAGCAATTGTATTTATATTGGTGGCTTTATGTGTAGCCAAAATGATTCAAAATGTAAAAAATGGAAGATCCATTGGGGGCTGTGACGGAGATTGCTCTCATTGTGGTTCGGCAAAAAAAGCAAGAGTCCACAAAAAGGCGAAGTGTGATTGCAAATAGAAAGGAGCAGGTCTATGTACAAGATGACAGTAGGAATCGATGGTATGAGCTGCGGTATGTGTGAATCTCATATCAATGATACGATTCGCAAAAAATTCAAAGTGAAAAAAGTCTCTTCCTCCGCTTCTAAGAAGCGAACAGAGATTATCGCAGAAGAAGAAATTTCTGAACTAGATATTCACGATGCCATTGATCCAACAGGATACGTGGTAACTTCCTATAGCAGTGAGCCCTATGAGAAAAAAGGCCTCTTTGGGAGAAAGAAATAAAGAATGATAGACACTTAGGTGGGGAGCCTAAGTGTTTTTCTTTTTTTCTCTCCTTTGACCACCTTGCAAGACGAGGTAAAATCAGTTACTCTCTAGTAGAATCAATGTTGAAAGAATCCATGGAAAGGTGAATAGATTTGATTAGATTTGAACAGGTATCTTTTGGATTTCCCCAAAAGGATTTATATGAAAATATTTCTTTTGAAATTAATAATGGAGACCATATTGCTTTGATCGGCAGTAATGGCTGTGGAAAAAGTAGTCTTGTGAAATTGCTGATGCAAGAAGATCAATATACCTATGAAGGACGGATCCGCTTTTCGAAAGGAGAACGTATCGGCTATGTCAGCCAGTTCGTAGAGCAACAAAGCAGCACCTATAAGGTCTTTGACTTTCTAGCTATGCCCTTTGTAGAACTCCTTGCTCGCTCAGATGAGCTATGCATGCAAATGGGCCAGTCGGAAGATATGGATCAGGCCTATGAAGAATATCAAAAGCTTCTAGATGAAATCGAAGCAGTAGATGCCTATCAATATGAAGCCAACATAGGAAAAGAACTTGCCGCAGCAGGACTTGAAGGATTGAAAGACCAAGAGGTAGATTCTTTAAGCGGAGGGGAATATAAGCTTTTGTTTATCCTTCGTAATATGCTCCTAAAGCCGCAGCTCTTAATTATGGATGAGCCGGATGTTTTTCTGGATTTTGAAAATCTCCTTTCTCTTATGAAAATGATCAATCATTATGATGGAACCTTACTGGTAATTACCCATAGCCGCCTCTTGCTGAGCCAATGCTTTGACAAGATCTTGGATATTGAAAATAAAAATATCATAGAATTTCCAGGAAATTATGCAGAGTACAATACCTGGATGCTGGGTAATAAAATAGAACTCTTTTGCCATGCTAGAGACTTTGATGAATTTTTAAAAAGGCAAGAGGAAGTGGTCAAGAGAATTCAGACGGCAGCAGAGCAGACCGCAATGCCCAAGGCTGGCAAACAGTTGAAGGCAAGAGCAAGTTATATTGCAAGATTAGAAAAGATGCGAGGCGAAGACCCTTATATAGAAGCACCAGAGCATGAGTTTCATCTAGGATTTGACCAAAATGAGGCCATAGAAGGAATAGAGTTGGCGCACTATAGTCTGTCTTATGGAGAAAAACAGCTGATCAAGGACATCTCTTTTTCCATTGCACCGGGAGAAAAGGTGGCTATCGTAGGAGTAAATGGAACGGGCAAGTCCTCTTTGTTACGAGATCTATATGAAAGACTAGATCATGAAAAAGTAGGATATTTCAAGCAGATTGTAACGGCTAAGGAGGAAGAACAATTATCTGGTGGAGAACGAAACCAAAAGCAGCTAGAAAGTCTGTGCCAGCATTCTTACCAGGCCCTTTTATTAGATGAACCCACCAGTCACTTGGATATTTATGCCCAGCTTGCTTTGGAAAAGGCAATCAAAGAATACCCTGGAAGCGTGCTGATGGTAAGCCATGATTTATTTGCAGTCATGGGCTGCGCCCAAAAGGTTTTCCTTCTAGAAGATGGCAAGGTGCGTCAGATGAGCAAGAGAGCCTATAGCAAATCCATTTATAAAAAATATTTTTCAAGTGATATCTTCGAAGGGGAGCGACTTCGAATCGAAAAAGAAATGAAAGTCAAGGCCCTTATTAAGGCTGGAAAGTATGAAGATGCCAAAAGGGAAAATGAAAAGTGAAAGCCCGATTGACAAACCCTTGATATGCAGTAAAATAAAAGGTTGAGAGAGTCGTTAAAAGTAAGTAGAAAGGAACAATGATATGACAAATCAGCAGAATAATCCCATTGGTTTTAGCAATGAAAAGTATACTGAGCTACAGTCCAAAAATATCAAAGATCGTATCGACAAGTTCGGTGGTAAGTTATATATGGAATTTGGAGGAAAGCTCTTTGATGATTATCATGCATCAAGAGTTTTGCCAGGATTTAAGCCAGATTCCAAGATCTCTATGTTAAAGTCTCTAGCAGACAAGACAGAGATCGTCATTGCCATTAAGGCAGCAGATATTGAGAAAAATAAGGTTCGAGGAGATCTCGGAATCACTTATGATGCAGACCTTTTGCGTCTCATTGATGCCTTTACAAGTTATGGACTTTATGTAGGAAGTGTGGTACTGACTCAATTTGCAGAGCAGCCAGCAGCGATTGCCTATGAAAAGAAGCTGAAGGCTTTAGGGCTAAAGGTTTATAGACATTATATTATTGAAGGCTATCCTTTCAATGTGCCTCATATTGTAAGCGATGAAGGATTTGGCAAAAATGACTATATTGAAACGACCCGTCCCCTGGTAGTTGTTACTGCTCCAGGACCAGGAAGTGGCAAGATGGCAGTCTGCTTGTCCCAGCTTTATCATGAAGAAAAGCATGGCATCAAGGCAGGATATGCCAAGTATGAGACCTTCCCAGTATGGAATCTCCCACTGAATCATCCTGTCAATATTGCTTATGAAGCAGCGACAGCAGATCTTGATGATGTAAATATGATTGATCCTTTCCACTTAGAAGCATATCAGGAAACGACCGTAAATTATAACCGTGATGTGGAGGTATTCCCTGTTCTTAAGGCCATGTTCGAAAAGATTATGGGACAGTCTCCATACAAATCCCCAACAGATATGGGAGTCAATATGGCAGGATATGGCATTATTGATGACGAAGTCTGCGTCAAGGCCTCTAAGCAGGAGATTATCCGTCGTTATTATGAAGCTCTCGTATCGAAGAGAAAAGGGGAAGGAACAGATAGTGCTGTCAATAAATTAGAGCTTTTAATGGAAACCGCAGGAATATCCATTACCGATAGACCTGTTATTAGTGCTGCTAATGTCAAGGGAGACCAGACCGGTGCTCCAGCAGCAGCGATTGAACTGTTAGATGGAACCATTATTACAGGAAAGACTTCTTCTGTACTAGGTGCTTCTTCTGCCATGCTGCTAAATGCCCTTAAGCATCTAGCAGGAATTCCAGACGAAATAGACCTTGTTTCTCCAGAAGTTCTGACACCAATTATGAACCTCAAGTTGAACTATCTAGGAGATCACAATCCACTGCTTCACCTCAATGAACTCTTGATTGCCTTGTCTTTGGGGGCTTTGCAAGATGAAAATGCCAAGAAGGCTTATGCTTGCCTGCCACAGCTTCAGGGACTTGAGGCCCACTCTTCTGTAATCTTATCTTCTGTAGATGTAGGAGTGTGCAAGCAGCTAGGTATTCGTATTACTTGCGAACCAAAGTATGAGAGAAATAAGCTTTATCATAACTAAACTAGGCCACAAGGCAACTTAAAGGAGGATATGAAATAGCATGGGAAAGATTTTCCGATTTGATAAAGACGTGGATACAGACCAGATTATAGCATCTCAATATCTCTTGTTTCCAACGATTGATGAGATGAAGATGCATACCTTTGAATCTTTAAATGGAGATTTTGCATCCCAGGTACAGGTGGGAGATTTTGTAGTAGCAGATGAGAATTTTGGTTGTGGCTCTTCAAGAGAGCAGGCAGCGAGCGTGTTAAAAGCCCTTGGAGTCAAGGCAGTGATAGCCAAATCATTTGCAAGAATCTTCTATCGCAATGCCATTAATATTGGTATGCCAGTTATTGTCAGCAAACAGCTACATGATGTTGTGGTAGACGGGGATGAAATGGAACTTGACCTAGAAAAAGGCTTGATTTATACAGGAGGCAAAGAATATGCCTGCACCAAGCTTCCGGCCAAGATGCAAGAGATTCTAGATCAAGGCGGATTAATCGCATCACTGAACAAGGAGGATGAGTAGATCATGGGAATGACAATGGCAGAAAAAATAATTGCCCTTGCTGCAGGTGTAGAGTCTACAAAGGCAGGAGACATTGAGACGGTAACACTAGATCGTCTTATGAGTAATGATGGAACCACCCATCTGACCATCGATATGTATCACAATTTGAAGCATCCACAGATTGCGGATGTGGACAAATTAGTTTGGATTATAGACCATAATATCCCTGCAGATAGCCCAAAGACGGCAGCCTCTCATCAGAAGATGCGTCAGTTCGCCAAGGAGCATCAGATTAAGTTCTATGAAGGAGAAGGAGTCTGTCACCAGGTGATGATGGAAAATCATGTAAGACCAGGAGAGCTGATCTTCGGAGCGGATTCTCATACCTGCGCCTATGGAGCCTTAGGAGCATTTGGAACAGGAGTTGGTTGTACAGACTATCTATATGCCATGGTAACAGGGACTTCTTGGCTTTTGGTTCCAGAGAGCATTAAGTTCAACTTAACCGGACAGTTGCAAGAAGGGGTAACGGCAAGAGATTTGATCTTAACTATTATTGGTAGAATCAGTGCCAATGGAGCCAACTATAAAGCCATGGAATTTGGAGGCGAGGGCCTTCATACCTTGACCATGGCAGATCGTATTTCTATCTGCAACCTATGCGTAGAAGCGGGAGCCAAGACTGCCTTAATGGAAGTTGATGATGTTGCCCTAGACTACCTAAAGGAACATGGAAGAGAGCCAAAAGCTATTGTCACTTCAGATGACGATGCTATTTATTGTGAGACTTATGATATTGATTTGAGCGAAATTGTACCAATTGTTGCCAAGCCGCATTTCGTGGATCTCGTAGTACCCGCATCTGAATGCTATGGCATCAAGATTAATGAAGCCTTCTTAGGTTCTTGCAATAACGGTCGAATTGAAGATCTGCGAGCAGCAGCCAAGGTGATTCAAGGCAAGAAGGTAGCAGACAAGGTGAGATTTCTAGTGGTACCTGCAAGCCGAAGCGTATACAATCAGGCCTTAAAGGAAGGTCTTTTGGATATTTTCGTAGAAGCAGGAGCCATTATTATGAATCCGAATTGTTCCGTATGCTGGGGAGCTTGCCAGGGAGTCATTGGAGAAGGTGAAGTGTTGATTTCTACAGGAACAAGAAACTTTAAGGGACGCTGTGGACACAAGGAGTCCTTTGTCTATCTAGGCTCTGCCCAAACAGTAACGGCATCGGCCATTGCTGGAGAGATTACTACGGCAGATCGCGTATAAGGAGAAGAACAATGAATGATACATTTACAGCAAAGATCTGGGTCTTAGGAGATGATATTGATACTGATATTATCCTGCCCACAGATTATTTGGCCCTAAAGACCGTAGAAGATATGAAGCCATATGCCTTTTCGCCACTGCGCCCTGAGCTTGCAGGATTGATTCAGCCAGGGGATATGATTGTGGCAGGAAAGAATTTTGGCTGTGGCTCTTCTAGAGAACAAGCACCTGAAGTGGTCAAAGCCCTAGGGATTTCCTGCATCGTCGCAAAGTCCTTTGCCCGTATCTTTTTTAGAAATGCCATTAACAATGGTCTGCTTTTGATTGAAAATGAAGATTTGTATGATGTGGTAACTGAAGGCGAGATGGCCAAGGTAACTGCGGGAGATCGTATCGAATACCAAGGAAAGAGCTACGAAATCGCTTCCTTGCCAGAGAATCTTATGGAAATATTAAATGCAGGAGGTCTTGTAAAAGCCATGCGAAAACGCAATGGTCTTGACTAAGATGCTAGGAGAGAAAACCAGATGAAACATACATTAATAGAAAAAGTATTTGGAAATAAAGTCGGCAAAGAAGTAAAGCCTGGTGATATTATTACGGTGGATGTGGATTGGTGCATGGTCGATGATATTATGGCCCCATTTTGCATTCAAAAGTTCGAAGAAATGGGCTTTGACAAGGTCTATGATCCGGAGAAGATTGTCTTTATCTACGACCATTTTCTTCCTGCAACCCAGGTCGATGATACCCGCCAGTTTCATGCGGCGGATGACTTTGCAGAAAAATATGGTTTAAAACATATTCATAGAACGGATGGAATCTGCCATCAGCTTATGACAGAGGCTGGATATGTCAAGCCGGGAGATATTGCATTTGGAACAGATTCCCATACTGTTACTTATGGCTGTGTGGGAGCATTTTCTACCGGCATTGGCTATACAGAGATGGCTGGCATCCTAGGAACAGGAAAGCTTTGGGTGAAGGTGCCAGAATCCATTAAGGTAGTTGTAGATGGAACCTTGCCAAAAGGTGTTACCTCTAAGGATGTGATCTTAAGAGTCATAGGAGACTTGACAGCATCGGGAGCAACCTATCAATCTTTGGAATTTTCAGGTTCCGCCATAGATGCCATGAGCGTGGCGCAGCGTATGACCATGTCCAATATGGCAGTAGAGGCAGGAGCTAAGTGTGGCATTTTTGCACCAGATGAAAAGACCGCTGCTTATTGCCAAGTTCCATATGATGATCAGTTAAAGGCTCTCGTAGCAGATGAAGGAGCTACCTATGCTAGAGAACTTTATTATAAAGCAGAAGAGCTCGTTCCTGTCATGGCCTGTCCATCTCTAGTGGACAATATAAAGCCAGTATCTCAGCTAGTTGGGACCAAGGTAGATGAAGTCTTTATCGGATCTTGTACCAATGGCCGACTAGAAGACCTTCATGCTGCAGCAGAGATCTTAAAAGGCAAGAAAAAAGCACCTTACTTAAGACTGATCATAACGCCGGCAAGTAGAAAGATTTACAAAGAAGCCTTAGAAGACGGTACTTTGGAAATCTTATCCCAGGCAGGTGCCATTATTACCACACCAGGCTGCGGCTTATGTTGTGGCCGTGCAGGGGGTATTTTGGCAGATGAGGAAGTGGTTGTTGCTACTAACAATCGAAACTTCTTAGGGCGTATGGGCTCAAGCAAGGTGAAGATTTACTTGGCATCTCCAGTGATGGCAGCCAAGGCTGCTTTGGCAGGAGAGATTGTAGAGTAAATAAAGTCTAATCCTTAGGCAGGGCATGCAAGCCGATATAATTGATAATTTCTTCTTGGCTAGCCACTCTTGGCTGGCCCATAAAGGCGGAAGGGATATTGGCAATCCAGGCTTTGAATTCTTCCATTTTCACATCGGGAATGGTGGTTTCATAAGCTTGGGTAACCCCCATTCCAGCCATCATATAAGGGCAGGTGAAGAATTCATGGTCCTTGATCTTGTCATAAGTCTTAGAAATGAATTCTTCCCGCCACTTTTCATATTCCGTCTCGTCAATCAGAGGCAAGATGGGATTTAATCTTGTCTGATCTTTTTCAATATCTTGTGTATTCGGTTCTTCCGCCGCAGATAATACTTTGATATCTGTTTCTAGAAATAGGCGGGTTCGATATAATTTTTCTTCTGTACTTAGAGATGAACTCATCTATGATTCCTCCAATTTTTCAAACATTTCACTTATTATAGCAAATCTAAAATAAAAACGGGAACCTTTAGATTGAAAAGGTTCCCGAAAAATTTATTTTGCCTGAACAGCTTCCTGCTCTGCGATGACCTTATCCATGGTCTGTGTTAAGAGATTGGCATATTGTTTGGCACCTTTTGTATTTGGGTGGATGCCGTCATTATAGAGCCAAGATTCATGGGACTTAGCAGGAGTATCCCAGTCGATGACGGTGAGATTCTTGTGCTCTTTGGCTAGTTGCTGCAACTTGTTATTGTTGTCTTTGGTCCAAGTAAGCTTATTTCCATGAACATTGATCCAAAAGACACTGATATCATCTGGGATAATATCAAATAATTCCTTTGCTTTTGCATCTGAAATGATGCCATTGGTGCCAAAGCCTAGAACTAACGTGTGTTTTAACTTTCCTTTTTTCTTAAGTTCCTTTACAATGCTGACGCCTTCTGGTACGGAGCGAGATTCGGCAGCATCAATGGTTGAGTCTGGAAAAGCCTCTTCTAAGGGCAGAGCGCAGGCCAGCATGACAGAGTCTCCCACCATAGCAATACCTTCCTTAGATACATAGGCGCTGTTCGAAGTAGTGCTATAATCTAGCTTACTAACGTCTACATTAGAAGGCTTCGTCTCACTAGGAGTATCTTCTAGACTAGAATCCTGTTTATCCTTTGTTTCTTCTTTCAGATACTTTGATGACTTCGCCAAAGTTTCCTTTAACTGGGTGGTGTCTGAATTTTTCTCTGCCGGTGCACTTGCTAGACCTAGGCAGCCACAGACAATAAATATACAGAGGATGACACTTGCAACGCGCTGATAGTTCAGCTGGGCTGATTGCATCTTGAGCGAAACAAGATCTTTTAGTCTATTAGGCTGGCTGTGATCCGTGATATAGGATATAAATCGGTGGGTCAGGTCAGCTAATACAACGACGATCACAATAATGAGGAGTCGATAGCAAGGCAGTTCATTCAAGCCCACTTCGGTAAATAAGAACAAAACAGGATACTGCCAGAGGTAGATCTCATAGCTTCTATCCCCAATCCATTTTAGAGGCTTCGCTTCCATGTGATGTGTAAATGGCAGATCTTTTTGCGCGGTCAGGCGGACAATGCAGGCGAAGACAATGGCCATGCCAATCAGTCCAAAGGTATAGGTGATGTTATATTGTCCATCTAAGAATAAACAAGCCAGGATAACAATTCCCCAACAGATACCGTAGCAAAGCTTTGGCTTAAAGTACTTGTGAGGCCTTTTTCGTAGCTGGGGATGCACATACTCAAATCCAATTAAAGAACCTAATAGTAGAGCATGGATACGAGTATCGGTTCCATAGTAAAGCCTTGTAATATTCCCTCCTAGTAGGAAACGAACAGGTAGATAAATAAAGGAAAGAATCGTCAATATTCCAAGGAACATAAGGGCTGACTTTTCATTTTTCTTTACCCGAAGGAACAAGTAGATCACATATAAAAGAGGCCAAATCAAGTAGAACTGAAGCTCAATGGCCAAGGACCAGATCGGAGTAAAGGGTGAAATCCCTGATATTCTAGTAAAGTAGTCTGCATTTTGAGCAATCTGCCACCAGTTATTATATCCAAAGAAGATGCTGAAAGCTTCCTTTCTCATGCCACCAAGAGATTCCGGGGAAACAAAATAAAGGGTTCCAATGGTAACCACCGCCACAATAATTAAAGGTGGATAGATTCTCCGGATTCGGTTGAGATAGAACTTTCTCGCAGACATGTTGGACTTATAGCATCGCCTCTCCGAAGAATAAGTTAACAAAAAGCCAGAAAGCATAAAAAATAAGGAGACTCCTAAGTAGCCACCTTTAATTTGGTTAGGAAATAAATGAAATAATGTTACTGCCGCAATCGCAATTGCTCGAAGTCCATCAAGTCCTGTGATATGGGCTAGTAAGGTTGGATGTTTGTTGTCACTCATAGTTATGATTCACTTTCTTTTTCTTAAACTCACTGCTACAACTATGCCACGAAATGCCGGCCATTTCAATAAAAAAAATTGGATTTAATAATAGTTTACAAAAGTAATAATATCGTAAAAAGAAAGAAATAAAATAAACAACATATAAGTCTCATGTGTCGCTTAAGCAACATTTGAGACTTTTTTTAATGATTGCCACGAAGAAAGGTTCAAGATATGATAAAGGCAGAAAATTTACAGAAGGTATTTGGAAAGAAGGAGGAGTTAGACGATGGCACAGACCAATCAATATTTTCCACATTTGTTTAGTCCGATTCAAGTAGGTTCAAAAACTATTAAAAACAGAATTGAGGCAGCACCTGCATTATTTGCATTTCTTCACTACATTGAAGGAGATGCTTTCAACTATGTGGGACCAGGACCTGAAAGGGCCTATCGTATGCTAGAGGCCAAAGCGGCAGGGGGAGCAGGAAGCGTTGTATTTGGAGAGTTGAGTCCAAATCATACTTATGACAAGCGCTTTCCTTTTGAGCCGAATATTGACTTTCATTCAAGAGAGGATGAAGTCTTTCAGATTACTAAAAAAACAGCTGAGATGATTAAGAGCTATGGAGCCCTTCCTATTGGAGAATTGATTTCTACAGGAGAAATCAAGACCAATTTTGGAGATGGAGTCAATCCAAAGGGACCATCGCCAAAGGATCTTCCAGATGGAGTGACTCATGTAGAACCATTTACAAAAGAGGAGATTCAACAGCTGATCCAAGACTATGTGACTGCCTGTAAGTGGTTTGAAGCAGCAGGATGGGAAGGCGTTATGGTACATTGTGGTCATGGATGGCTGCCAGCCCAGTTCTTATCCCCAGCTTACAATAAAAGAGAAGATGAATATGGTGGTTCTTTTGAAAATCGTGCCAGATTTACCACAGAGCTTCTAGCAGGAATTCGTAAAGCCATGGGACCTGACTTTTTAATCGAGATTCGTGTCAGCTCCGATGAGCATCTGCCAGGAGGATTGACCCTTGAAGATGCCATTGAATATTGCAAATTATGCGAGCCATATATTGACCTGATTCATGTATCCTGTGGTCATTACTTAAGCTCTTCAAGAAGCTGGGAATTTACCACAGCTTATGCGCCACATGGTGCCAATATTGAAAATGCTGCAGCAATTAAGAAAAATGTCAATATTCCAGTTGCTGTAGTTGGTGGAATTAATTCTCCAGAGCAGGGAGAAGCTGCTATTGCAGCAGGCAAAGTCGATATGATTTCCATGGGAAGACAGTTCTTTGCAGATCCTGCATTTCCAAATAAAGCCAAGGATGGCAAGGCAGATGAGATTCGCCGCTGCTTGCGCTGTGGAAGATGTTATCCAGGACCATCCGGAGAGCATGAGACGGAAAAATGGACAGTGAAGTTCCCACCTCTCGATTCTTGTACCATTAATCCAGATACCGTATGGCCAGCCTCTCACCACAAGATCTTACCAGAACTAATGCCACAGCCTACTAGTGCCAAGAAAGTCTTGATTGTTGGTGGTGGATGCGGTGGATTGCAAGGAGCAATTACTGCAGCAGACAGAGGCCATCAGGTGATTTTGTGCGAAAAGAGCCCTAAGCTCGGAGGCTTGATTAACTTTACAGATCATACAGACCACAAGGTAGATATTCGCAACTTCAAGGACTTATTGATTCGTGAGGTTTCAAAACGTCCAGTAGAGGTACGTCTTGAATGTGAAGTGACTCCTGAACTCATCGGAGAGATTCAGCCAGATGCCATCATTCTTGCAGTGGGCTCAGATGATTTGATTCTTCCAATCGAAGGAATCGAACAGGCCATTACGGCAATGGATGTTTACGAACATGACTTTGCAGGACTTGGCAAGAGCACCATTGTTCTTGGAGGTGGATTGGTAGGCTGTGAAGCCGCTTGTGACTATATTGACCACGGTGTGGAAACCACCATTGTGGAAATGCAAGAATGTTTAATGCCAGATATTACAGGACTATATAGAACCGCAGTCCATGATACCATTGATCGTACTGGGGTGAAATACCAGGTAGGAGCGAAGGTCGTCAAGGTAGGAAAAGACTTTGTTGTTGCGCAGCAAGGAGATCAGGAAATTACCCTTCATGCAGATTCTGTAGTCAATGCCATGGGAAGAAAAGCACATCCTGTAGAAGAACTAAAGCAGGCAGCACAAGCAGCTAATATCCCGGTATGGAATGTTGGAGATAGCGTAAAGGCTAGACAGATTGGAGATGCTGTTCGAGAAGCTTGGACTGCAGCAATGGAAATAGTGTAGATTTAAGAAAAGTATGTTACAATAGAAGGGTATAACGAGTATACACTAATAGGAGGTAGCATATTATGAAAACATTTACCATTCGTGACTGTAACAAGCCATTACAATTCTTTACAGGATGCACAGGCTGTATTTTGACACCAAAGAAGATGGATCAGATCGATGTCGTAACTGCAAGTGGGGAGATTAAAAGCATTGGAATTCAGCTTCCACACGACTTATCTCTTCATATCTATGATAAGATCATCGAAGCTTCCAAATGTGGTGGAACCGTTGTGATTCCAGATATGCAGGAAATGGACGACGATCAGATTCGTGTAGCAGTAGAAGGAATTGCAATCGAAAAAGAATAAAGCAGATGAATCGTGGGCAGTGGAAGAGTATCTTCCCTGCCCACTTTTTTGTGATAAGAAAAATATTCTTTTCATGAAGAGGCACATAAAGTATGTTATGATGTGATAAAGCATAGAAAGGAAATGAAAGAAATGGCAAGTGATTTGTTGATAGAGTTAGTAGATAAAGCCTCCTTAGGAGATGTTGATGCAGCAGCTCAGATTGCACAGGGTTACTTAAGTGGCATCTTTGGGAAAAAGAATTATGAAAAAGCTTTAAAATGGGGACGCTATGCAGCAAGAAAAGGAAATGAACAAGCCAAAAGCACGGTGGCGAAGGCAGAGGAGTTGCTTCGTCAACAATAAGCTTGGCAGATCGGAGGGTTAAGATGGAAGGAAAGAAATACTTAACAGCACAAGAAGCGCTAGAGAAGCTAAAAGAAGGCAATTTTAAATATCTCACCCAGGTAAAAGGAAGTGGGGATATCTCTCCACAAAAGAGACTAGATACTGCAAGACATGGACAGGTTCCCTATGCCATTGTCCTTACTTGTTCAGATTCAAGAGTCATTCCGGAGAAAATCTTTGCCACTGGAATTGGAGAATTGTTTGTGATTCGAGTGGCAGGAAATGTCATTGGTTTCCATGAGATGGGAAGTATTGAATATGCCGTGCACCATTTGAAGTGTCCACTGCTTGTAGTCATGGGGCATACCAATTGTGGCGCTGTAGGAGCAGCTCTAGAAGATGTGAATGAGGGAGGCTTTATCAGTGGAATCATCGCGGAGATTCGCATGGCGATTCAAGAGGAAAAAGATCCGATGCAGGCTTGTCTAAAAAATATCCAAAATAGCATGACTCGAATACGAAGCAGCCTCAATATGTCAGAGCATGATCCAAATGCGGTACGCATTGAAGGTGCAATCTATGATATAGAAACAGGAGAAGTAAAATTCTTATAAGAGCAAAAAAACCACTAAAACCAAAGGAGGATATCCTTGATTTTAGTGGTTTTATTTTTTCAATAAGAATCTATGGAAGATAATATCTAGTCGGCATCCTCATCCCTAGTCAGCTTGCGAATCCAAGAATAGGTACGGAACTTGAGGAAGGTAGGTAGACCCTTGAAGATCTGGTCCGATTGAATAAAGATAACCACCCATTCCACAGGAAGCTTCCACCAAAAGGCGGCCATGAAAGAAAGGGGCATTACGATACACCAAGTACTAATCAGATTCATCTTCATGGTGAATTTGGCGTCACCAGCACCCTGGATAATACCGAAACTTACTGGCATCTGATAGCTCATTCCCACCATGACAAAGCCCATAATCACAATCAGATGAAGAGCCATGGTCATGGCAGAATCATTGAGATTGTATAAGGACATCAAAGGATTTCGAAGTACAATCAAAGCAATACCTAATACGAGTCCGATTAAAACATCAATAACGCAGAGACTGCGAGCATCTGACTTTACTCGAGAGAGCTTTCCCTTGCCGATGGAATTGCCAATCATAACGGAAGAGACCGAAGAAATGGCAATGACAATGACCTTCAGATATTGATAGAAGGTAGTCGCAACGGAATTGGCTGCAATGGCATCGTTGGACAAATGTCCGAGGATGGCTGTCTGCATTGGAACGGAAATGCCCCAAAGTACCTGGGAAAACATAATTGGAATAAAGGTCTTGGTATAGTCCTTTCGAAGGCCCTTATCAATAGTGAAGAATTCTTTGGAGATGGCATGAATCTTCTTGTCTATCTTAAGTACATAGAAAAAGACGACAGCAAGCTCAACGATTCTTGCAATCAAGGTAGCAATCGCAGCACCCTTGACTCCCATTTGTGGGAAACCAAAATGACCGTAGATCAAACAATAATTCAGAACAATATTGATAAGCAACGAAACTACGGAGACGTAAAAGGAAATCTTTACCGTACCCACACTTCGAAGCATAGCCATGAAAATATTAGAAATAATAAACAAGACAAAGGTCCACTGAATAATGGATAAATAGTCTTTGGCCTGAGCGATAATCTCCGGTGAATTGGTAAATATATGTAGCAATTGATCTGGCATAAAGATACATAAAAGTAAAATGATGACACTAATCACAATGCCAAGTCTCATAGCAATACCACTTAAAGCACGAATTGGGCCTGTTCGCTTCTGACCCCAGTATTGTGCAGCAATGGCAACTAAGGTATTACTGATTGCCAAGGCAAATTGTTCTACCATGAAAAATAATTGGTTGACCGTAGTAGCACCAGATAATGCTTCCTGGCTGTAGCGACCTAGCATAACATTGTCTACCATATTGACACTGTACATAACTAGGTTCTGCAAGGCAACTACGATTAACATGCTAAATAATGTCTTGTAAAAGCTCCGATCTTTGGTAAAGAAAGTCTCTCTCACAATAGTTCACCTCCATTAATCAACGATGTCTATTATTATAGACAATGGAAAGTGAAAAGAAAAGAAAAAGTGCAAGAATAGGTAAAATAATTCCTAACAAAGGAAGGGAAAAAGGGCTAGTATTAATCTTAGGGTATTATATTTACTGAAAGGAGTTTTCATATGATAGGTATTGGCATAGATACAGGAGGAACTTGTACCGATACTGTAGTTTATGATTTGAATAAAAAACAGGTCCTTGGATTTGCAAAGGCCCAGACAACTCATGAGAGATTGGAGGTTGGAATTGCAGATTCCTTAAGACAGATTCCTAGAGATCTCATCGAAGCAGCCTCTTATATTTCTCTTTCTACCACCTTAGCAACCAATGCAGCGGTAGAGCACAAGGGAGGAAGAGTTTGCCTGATCTTTATTGGAGTCGATCAAAAAACCGTAGAAGAGTCCTATCAAAACTATGGATTTGATGGCACCGACTTTATGTATTTTATAGAAGGGGATGCCATGAAAGGCAAAGAGCCAAACTGGCAAGAAGTGAGGAATCAGCTTCCTTCGATGCTGGAAGGCTATGATGGGGTGGCGATTTCTCAGGTCTTTGCCAGGAAAAATAATGGAGCCTATGAAAAGCAATTAAAGGAAATCATAGAGGAAAGCTATGAGCTTCCGGTCGTATGTGCCTTTGAAATATTTAAAGATCTAAATGCAGTGAAAAGAGGAGCCGGTGCTTTATTAAATGCTCAATTGATTCCTGTTATTAATGAATTCTTTGATGCTGTGGAAAAGGTCTTGAAAAAAGAACAGATCCACCTGCCATTTGTAATTATGAAAAGTGATGGTTCTTTGGTTT
The DNA here is from genome assembly GCA_963647625.1 of Lachnospiraceae bacterium. Classification (GTDB taxonomy): domain Bacteria; phylum Bacillota; class Clostridia; order Lachnospirales; family Lachnospiraceae; genus Eubacterium_C. The sequence goes on along the minus strand of CAVJBW010000002.1, from coordinate 12,821 downwards.
CAGCAGATTATTCCCGCAAGTATCCGGTAGAAACCCTTTTGTGCGGACCTACCGCAAGTGCCAAGGGAGGTAGTGAGCTCTTTGTTAAGGAAGATAGCAAGATCCACAATGCCATTATTATCGATATGGGGGGAACCACTAGCGATATTGCCATGATCAAAAATGGACAACTGCTTCTAGATGAAGAAGGGGTCAAGGTAGGTAACTGGCAGACTTTTGTAAAAGGAATTGCCATTGACACCTTTGCCCTAGGCGGCGATAGTCGAATCTACTATAAGAACAACCAGCTTCTACTAGGGGATAGAAGAGTGCATCCTATTTCTTTGTTAGCGAAAGACTATCCACAGATTCTAGAGGGCCTTAAAAAATGTAATGAAAAAGAAAAAGGAAGTGCAAGACCTTTACATGAGCATTTTCTGCTTCTGAATGGAGATAAGGTAAAGTCTAGCCCAGAGAATTATACGGAAAATGAAAGAGGGATTTGCCAGGCCTTATCACAAGGTCCCCTATCTTTGTTAGAACTAGCGAGCAGGGTAAGCAAAGATGCTTTTTCCTTAAAAACTCAGCGTCTAGAAGATGAAGGAATTATCTTGAGAGCGGGCTTTACGCCAACAGATGCTATGGCCATAAAAGGAGATTTTGAGATGGAAGAGGGCAGCGTAGCAGCGGCAAGGCTGGCCTTAGAATTTATGGCACGCTCTATGGGAATCTATGAGACTTGTGACTATGAAACGAAGCTGTGCAATTGGGCTTACTATTTGGTAGAAGAAAGATTGTATTGTAATTTGGTTCGTATTTTGTGGACAGACTCAAAGGAAGAGGCAGCTGACCAAGAGGAGCTAGAGATGATTACTCAGCTAGCGAAGGTGAGATTTAAGAAAGAACAAAGCAAGATGCTAGAAGAGGAATTCTTCCAAAATATCTTTGCCACAGATGCTTATCTGCTAGGAGTAGGAGCTCCCACCCATATCTTTTTGCAAGATGTAGCAAAGGCTCTTCATACCAAGGGATTAAGCTCTCCTTATTCTGGAGTATCCAATGCCCTAGGAGCCTTACTTGGAGATGTTTGTGCCTATGAAACCATCTATATTCGTGTGGACAATCAGATCTCAGCCTGGGATGAAGAAGGGGAAGAATTTGTAATCGAAGGAGACAGGCTACGCTTTGACAACCTAGAAGAGGCTATTGAAAAGGCGACTGCCCTAGCTAGGGAAAGAAGCAAGGAAAGTGCCCTAAAAAGTGGAGCAAATAAGGTCTATGATATAAAGGTGGAGGTAAAGCAGCTAACAGGTGCAACCAACAATGGGGAGATTTCCCTTGGAGCGAAAGTGATTGCCTGTGCCAAAGGAAGCCTTGACTTTTCCAAAGAAAGCTAGGTATAATAGCTTTTGTGTAAGGCACCGACAGTTCATTTGTACCATCCTGTCGTAAAATAAAACCAGGACTACTTGTAATAGAAGAGTAATCAAAGGTCTTATGGTGCAATGCCATAGGACCTTTTTGGTTTTATAAGACTTTGTTTTTGCTAAAAAAGGAGTAGGAGATGTACTATTTAAAGACAGAGCAAAGCTTTGACTCGGCTCATTTTTTAAGTGGCTATCAAGGAAAATGTTCCAATCTGCATGGCCACAGATGGAGAGTCATAGCCCAAATCAAAGGAGAAGATTTAAAGGAAGATTCGCAGACTAGGGGTATGCTATGTGATTTTGGAGAAATCAAAGAAGCCTTAAAGGAGCTGTGCGATGATCTAGACCATAGTTTTATCTATGAAAAAGGTTCTTTAAAAGACAAGACCATAGAAGCACTGACGGAAGAGGGATTTCGCTTGATTGAAGTGGACTTTCGACCAACCGCAGAATGCTTTGCCAAATACTTTTATGATGCTATGAAAGAGAAAGGATATGCCGTGCATCGCATCGAGGTCTATGAAACTGTAAATAATTGCGCAGCTTATGAAGAAGAATGAAAGTAGTAGAAACCTTTGTCAGCATCAATGGAGAAGGCCAAAAGGCAGGAGAACTTGCAGTCTTTGTTCGGTTTCAGGGATGTAATCTTGCTTGCTCTTACTGTGATACTTCCTGGGCCAATGAAACTGCCTGTCCCTATCAGGAGATGAGCCCCAGCCAGATTGTATCCGAAATAAAGAAAACAAAAGTGCGAAATGTGACCTTAACAGGGGGAGAGCCTTTGCTGCAAGAGGAGATGGCTAGCCTGTTACAGCTATTGCAAGAAGAAGAGCTGCAAGTAGAGATCGAGACCAATGGTTCTGTGGACTTAAGTCCTTTTCTAGGGACAATCAGGCCTAGCTTTACCATGGACTATAAGCTTCCATCTAGTGGTTGTGAAGGCTCCATGAAAAAGGAGAATTTTTCCTATCTAACCAGCTTAGATACTGTCAAATTCGTGGCAGGAAGCATAGAAGATCTAGAAAAAGCTCGCCAGATAATAGAGACTTATAATCTGCTTGGAAAAGTGAAGATCTATATCAGTCCGGTATTTGGCAAAATCAAACCAGAAGAAATCGTTCAATATATGATAGAACATAGTATGAATCAGGTTCGCCTGCAGATACAGATGCATAAAGTGATCTGGGATCCAGACAAAAGAGGTGTATAAGATGATAGATACAAAAGCAATTGAAGAACATATTAAAGGAATCTTAGTAGCATTAGGTGATGATCCAAATAGAGAAGGTCTCATAGAAACTCCAAAGCGTGTGGCCAAGATGTATGAAGAGGTCTTTGAGGGCATGAATTATACCAATCAGGAGATTGCCCAGATGTTTGACAAGACCTTTGAAGATGACTTTGAAGTAGATGATAGCAGAGTCGTAGTGATGAAGGATATTGATTTCTTTTCTTATTGCGAGCATCACATGGCCCTGATGTATGATATGAAGGCAACGGTGGCTTATGTGCCAAAGGGAAAAGTGATTGGTCTTTCCAAAATCGCTAGAATCTGTGACATGGTAGGACGACGCTTGCAGCTGCAAGAGAGAATCGGACGAGATATTGCAGATATTATGACCTTAGTGACCCAAAGTGAAGATGTGGCCGTCTGCATAGAAGGCCGCCATAGCTGTGTATCCGCAAGGGGAATTAAGAAAAATAATACCAAGACATTTACGGCAGAGCTAAGAGGAGCATTTAAAGAAGATGCCAATCTAAAGCTTTATTTGAAATAGGAGGTGGCCTATGAAAGCCTTAGTTTTATTTAGTGGAGGCGTGGATTCTACCACGGCCCTAGGACTTGCCATTGATCAGTATGGAGCAGACCAGGTGATAGCCCTATCCATGTCCTATGGACAAAAGCATGACAAGGAAATGGATGCTGCCATGAGGATTGCCGATTATTATGGAGTAGAGCACTTATCCTTAGACCTGTCTAAGATTTTTCAATATTCGGATTGCTCTTTGCTCAAGCATTCCTCCCAGGAGATTCCAGAAGAAAGCTATGCCAAGCAGTTAGAAAAAACCAAGGAAGAAGTGCCTGTAAGCACCTACGTTCCATTTCGAAATGGCCTATTTTTGTCTTCTGCAGCCAGCATTGCTCTAAGTAAAGGATGCAGCGTCATTTATTATGGAGCTCATGCAGATGATGCGGCAGGATTTGCCTATCCAGACTGCTCAGAAGTCTTTCACAATGCCATGAGCGAAGCGATTTGGGAAGGAAGTGGGCACCAACTTCAGATTAAAGCGCCTTTTGTCAAGATGACCAAGGGCCAGGTGGTGAAGATTGGCCTTGATTTGAAGGTCCCTTATGAAATGACCTGGTCTTGCTATGAAGGCGGCGAAAGGCCTTGTGGCAAATGCGGCACCTGCTTAGATCGTGCAGCAGCCTTTGCAGAAAATCACATCAAAGACCCAGCATTGAAAGGATAATACCATGAGAGAAAATGAACCATTAACCCAGCTTGGAAGCAAACATACCACTTATTCCATGGACTATGATCCAGGAGTGTTAGAATGTTTTGAAAATAAGCATCCACAAAATGACTATTTTGTAAAATTTAACTGTCCAGAATTTACCTCCCTATGTCCGATTACCGGCCAGCCAGACTTTGGAACTGTCTATATTTCCTATGTGCCATCAGAGAAAATGGTAGAAAGTAAATCTTTAAAATTATATCTATTTTCTTTTCGTAATCATGGGGACTTTCATGAAGATTGCATGAATATTATCATGAAAGATTTGATCAAACTTATGGACCCAAAATATATCGAAGTATGGGGTAAGTTCTTGCCACGCGGAGGTCTCTCCATTGATCCTTATTGCAATTATGGAAAGCCAAATACCAAGTGGGAAGAGGTAGCCTTTGATCGTTTATGCCATCATGATCTGATGCCTGAGAGAGTAGATAATCGATAGAGAAGCGGTGTAAAGAATAAGAATGCATAAGTAAAGGGGAAGCAAAATGAAAAAGTATGGATTCGGTGTAGATATCGGCGGGACCAGTGTCAAGATGGGATTCTTTAAGGCCGATGGAACCTTGGTAGATCAATGGGAGATTCCCACACGCACGATAGATGGGGGAAAGTACATCCTAGAAGATATTGCCCAGAGCATGGAAGAATATCAAAAAGAGCATGACATTGCCCTAGAGGATATAGCAGGTCTAGGCATGGGCGTGCCAGGACCGGTAGGAGCAGATGGCGTCGTTCATCGCTGCGTTAATCTAGGATGGGATGTATTCAATGTAGAAGAAGCAATGAGTCAGCGAACTCATATGAAGGTGAAGTCCGGCAATGATGCCAATGTAGCCGCCCTAGGCGAAATGTGGATGGGAGGCGGACAAGGCTATCAAAATCTTGTGATGGTGACCTTAGGAACTGGGGTTGGCGGCGGAGTCATTTTAGATGGAAAGATCGTGACAGGAGCCAATGGAGCCGCAGGAGAAATCGGCCATATTCCAGTAAAGGAAGGGGAACAAATCCCTTGTGGATGTGGCAACTATGGCTGCCTAGAACAATATACTTCTGCAACAGGAATTGCCAGAATGACAAGAGAATATCTAAGCAAAGAGACGACGGCATCTAGCCTTAGACAGATAGAAGAGATTACTGCTAAGGACGTCTTTGATGCAGCAAAAACAGGAGATGAGGTTGCTTTGTTACAGGTAGACCAGTTCGGAAAGACCTTAGGCAAAGCCCTTGCTACGATATCTAGCGTCCTGAATCCTCAGGCTTATGTCATCGGTGGCGGAGTAGCCAAGGCAGGAGAGATTGTCCTAGATGCGATTGAAAAATATTATGATACCTATGCCTTTCATGCTGCAAGAGATGCCAAGTTCGAACTTGCCAAGCTAGGCAATGATGCAGGAATCTATGGGGCTGTAAAAATGGTATTTGACCAAGAAAAGGAAGGATAGTTATGGCAGAAAAGAAACCAAATACAATACTTGAAGATGCCAATCCAGGAAGGCCAGAAGGAGAAGAAGGCTTAAAAATGATTCAAAGAATGAATGAATCCCATAGCCCTTTAAGAGACTTCGGCTTTCAGTATATTACCTGGCATAGTGGTATGAAAATTCTAGACCTAGGATGTGGCGGCGGAGCTACCATATCGGAGATGTTAACCCTTTCTAAGGATGGCATCGTCTATGGACTTGACTATATGCCAACTTGTGTCGAACAAAGCAAGAGAATGAATCAGGAATTTCTAGGAAGTCGCTGTGAGATCTTTCAGGGAGATGTTGCTCGTCTTCCTTTTGAAAAGGAGAGCTTCGATCTAGTTACTGCAGTCGAAACAGTATATTTTTGGCCGGATATTGAAAAGGCCTTTGCCCAGGCCTATGACGTTACCAAAAAGGACGGCACCTTTGCCATCTTTTGTGAAGCGAATGATCCTGATCATTATGATTGGCCAAAGCCTCAAGGGATTCATTTTCGAGTATATCGCCCAGAAGAATTAAAAGACTATCTGTTAAAAGCTGGCTTTAAAGAGGTCACCTACCACAATGGCCCAGGCCAGTATGTAGCAGTCTTTGGAAAGAAATAAAGATGAGAAATACGACCTTAGTCTATATCGAAGAAAATGAAAGCTACCTGATGCTTTATCGAAACAAAAAACAGTCCGATCAAAGCAAGGGCAAATGGCTTGGAGTAGGCGGCAAGTTCGAGGAAGGGGAAAGCCCGATCGAGTGCATGATCAGAGAAGTAAAAGAAGAGACTTCTCTGATTGTGAAGGACTATGCCTACCGGGGAATTGTAACCTTTGTCAGTGACATTTACGAAACCGAATACATGCATTTATTTACCGTCTCTTCCTACGAGGGAGAGGTGACAAATTGCGACGAGGGAACCTTACAGTGGATTCCTAAGTCTGAAATTATGGATCTGAACCTATGGGAAGGGGACCGGGAATTTTTCAAACTTTTATTTCTAGAAGAACCCTTCTTTGCATTAAAGCTGACTTATCAAGGGGATCGGCTGATTCAGGCGGTAAGAGAAATCTAGAATTTTCACATAAAAATAAAAGTGTTGCAAGGGCAACGCCATAGGAAATGCATCCTATGCTAATCTATGGTCACGAAGGGAGAGCAAGGATGAATCAGATTGTTTGCAGAGCCATAGGCCTCGCAGCCGCAGCAGATCAACATGGCAAGAGCCCGGATACAGATAGAATTCTTCTCAAGGCTTTAGCCGGAGTGGAAGAGGAGCAAGACTTATTAGAACGATTAAGTCAAGAAAGAGATCGGATTGCTCCAAACTGTGCTAGCTGCATGTCACCTTGTGGGAACACCGCAGATTACAAAATGAGCAAGTTCTTAGCTGGTCCTGCTTGGATGCAAGAGACCAAAGACCAGATCGTAGAAGAACTAGAAGCTTTGGCTCGCCGCTGCATGGAAAAAGGCGACAATCTACCAGATCTTGCATATACGGCACTTGCTTACCTTTCCTATGATATGAATGAAAAGACTTACGAGAGATTAAAGGAGGAGCTGAAAGCATGGTAAGACAGATTATCCACATTGATGAAGACAAATGTAACGGCTGTGGGCTTTGCGCCGAGGCCTGTCATGAAAGTGCCATTGCCATGGTGGATGGCAAGGCCAAATTGATTCGAGATGATTATTGTGATGGCATGGGAGATTGCCTACCGAATTGCCCAACAGGAGCGATTACATTTGAAACAAGAGAAGCAGCAGCCTATGACGAGGCAGCAGTACAGGAAAATATTCGAAAAAAGCAAGAACAGGAGAAAGAAAATCAGATGAATATGCAGCCACACGCTGGAGGATGTCCAGGATCAAAGATTAGACAGATGAATCGTGCAAGCCAGGAGGCTAAGGTAGAACAGGAAAGTCCTGTTATGACTTCACAGCTGAGCAACTGGCCAGTTCAAATCAAGCTAGCACCAGTGACCGCACCATATTTTGATGGAGCAAATCTCTTGATTGCAGCAGATTGTACGGCTTATGCTTATGCGTCCTTCCATCAGGAATTTATCCGCAATCATGTAACCATCATCGGATGTCCAAAGCTTGATGCAGTGGATTATACCGAGAAGCTACAGGCAATTATTGAAAATAATGATATCAAGTCTGTAACCATCGTTCGAATGGAAGTTCCATGTTGTGGTGGCCTTCAGCATGCTGCTCAGCAAGCCCTTCAAGGCAGTGGAAAGTTTATTCCATGGCAGGTTAAGACCATTTCTATTGATGGCAAGATCTTAGATTAATTTGATAGATTTCTTAAATTAGCATATAGATAAAGAAGTTTTGATGGCCCCCTCCAATCAAAACTTCTTTTTTCGTTACTCTATTCTATTCCTAATTTGAACATGAGATGGAGCATTTTCTTTCCACAGGTCGTTTGGAAAATCAGCTCCTCCCCCTTTAAGATGGCTTCTTCCTTAAGGCCTTCTTCAAAGGCATTTACGAGAAAGTCTGCTTCTAACAAGATGCGATAATCAAGGCCATCAACGTCGGTATAAGTATGATGATGTCCGATTAGATAACAGATCCGATCAATCTCATTTATGGAAAAGCTACCAACCTCTTCTAATAAGGCTCTTGCATAGGCAGGTCCTTCTTCTTCCTGGAGCTTGCCATTGCAATAACCTAGCTTTTTTTCTACAGGCACGATGGCAATATCATGCAAGATGGCTGCAGTATCAAGGATTCGCATGGTAGCAGCATCAAGACCTTCTTGCATTCCTATGGTATGGGCAAATTGATAGACTTTTATAAAATGCTGGATTCTAGCTGGATCACCTTTGTCAATCTCCATCATTTTCAAAATGATACTTTCGCTGGTCATTGGATTCATGTGGTAAGAGCCTCCTTTATCATTGATCATCAAGATTTGTAACATTCTATCACAAGAAGCTTGAAGATGCTATCACCTAGAAAATATTTGTGCTAGAATAGACCATACAGAAAGAACTGATTAGAAAAGAGAGAACATCGTGGCTTTGAAAAAAGGATTTATCAAATCGCTACCAGTACTCTGTAGCTATATATTTTTGGGATGTGCCTATGGAATCACCATGCAAGAAGCAGGCTATAACTGGCTTTATTGCCTCTTGCTGAGCCTAGGGGTATATACAGGGGCCTTTCAATTTGTCCTAATTACCTTTATGAGTAGTGCAGCTTCCCTTGTTACCGTTGCCTTGACAGCACTTCTCATGAATAGCCGCCAGACCTTCTATGCTTTGAGCTTTGTGAAAGACTTTAAGGCTATGGGAAAGAAGCTGCCATTTATGATTCATACCTTGACAGATGAAACCTATGCCGTCAACTGTTCCCTAGAAGAAAAGGGAAAGGAAAAGGAAGAGGTCATGTTTCATGTGGCTTGGATGAGCTGGCTATATTGGAGTGGAGGCGCCGTGCTTGGCGCTGTGGTAGGTCAGCTGCTTCCCTATGATCTAGAAGGCATTGACTTTTGTATGACGGCTCTCTTTCTTGTCTTGTTTATGCAGCAGTGGGAAAAGGCCCAAAAACACTATCCGGCGCTGGTGGGGATCTGCGTGGGAATCTTGTGCTTGATCTTTGTTGGAGCCAATCAGTTCATGCTGCCGGCCCTTCTGATCGTATCGGCAATTCTATTAATTGTGCGAGGAAAAGGAGGAACATCGTGACAGGACATACTCTAGGAATTATTTTAATATCTGTGGCCATCACCTTTGCATTAAGAGCCCTTCCTTTTCTTGTTTTTTCAGGAGATCGACAGATGCCTTCCTGGCTAGAAGAGTTAGGAGATACCTTGCCACCAGCCATTATGGCGGTGCTGATTATCTATTGCCTAAGGGATGCATATAGCGACTATGCGACCTATCTGCTGCCCAAAGGCCTAGCTGTGATTTGCGTGATTGCTACCTACAAATGGAAACATAGTCTGCTGATCAGCATCGTAGGAGGCACAGCAGTTTATATGATATTGCTTCGTTTACTTGCTTAAAGAGCATGGATTCGAAGCTTGATTAAAGGAGAAGGAATATGCGTAGTTGGGAAGACATTCGGGGGGATTTCCCTATTTTAAAAGAAAAGATCTATGGAAAAGATCTGATATATCTAGACAATGCAGCGACTACCCAGTTGCCACAGCAGGTGATTGATCGGCTGAGCTTGCACTATACCAAGTATAATGCCAATGTTCATAGGGGCATTCATTACTTAAGTGAGCAGTCCACCATGCAAATGGAAGAGGTAAGAGAGCAATTGAAGGATTTCCTCCATGGAAAAGGGCAAGGAGAGATTATCTTTACTTCAGGTGCCACAGACAGTGCCAATCTCGTAGCTCAAAGCTACCTGCGCCATGTATTAAAGCCAGGGGATGTTGTTTTGTCTACGGAAATAGAGCATCATGCCAATTTTGTTGTGTGGCAGCAGGTTTGTGAAGAATGTAAAGCAGAGTTTCGGGTGGTTCCAAGCATAGATGGGGAGCTTGATCTAGAGGCTATGAAGCAAATGCTGACAGATCAGGTAAAATTCCTAGCAGTAACGGCAGTATCTAATGTAACAGGATGCGTAGCAGATCTCGAGACTGTGGTTGGCTTGGCCAAGGAGAAAAATATCCTGGTCTATATTGATGCGGCTCAGGGCGTGCGCCATAGATGCTTTGATTTAGAACAGCTTTCCTGCGATTTTATTGGATTTTCCGCTCACAAGATGATGGGACCGACAGGAGTTGGATGTTTATTTATTCGCAAACCTTTGCTAGATCATATGCAGCCTTATCGCTACGGAGGGGGCATGATTGATCTTGTGACCAAGGAAAAGACGACTTTTGCAGAGCTTCCGGCCAGATTAGAAGCGGGAACGCCGAACTATAGTGGAATCATTGCTTGGGGAGCTGCCATAGAATATCTCTCGGATATTGGCATTGAGCGAATTGCAGCTTATGAAGAAGAATTGCTTCAAAAGACGGAAGAGGTATTGTCGAAGATTCCACAGGTCGAGATTCTAGGCCATCCAAAGAAACGGGCAGGTTGTATCTCGATTCAGATTGAAGGACTTCATCCATATGATTTTGCCAGTATGATTGACAAGTATGGCGTTGCTGTGCGTACGGGAAGTATGTGTGCCCAGCCCATGGTCAATAGATTTGGTCTAGATACGGTGATCCGTATTTCACCGGCTTTTTATAACACCATGGAGGAAATTGAAAAGCTCGGAGAATATACACAAAAAGTAATTGCTTTCTTTGATCGAGTAAGATAGTAGTAGATTGTAAGGAGAAAATCCATGAAAAAAAAGAAAAAGGGCCCAAAGATTACAGGACCTTTGGGCTGGTATTTTATGAATGAAAAGGAAATTACAGTATCTCATATCAAGGATGTGTTAGATCCTGACCAGTATGATATTGAAATATGGAAGGAGGCTAGGGTCCTAGAGATTGGAATTGAGGACAAGCTTTCCATGGATATTGAACAGCTAGATACAGATCTGAAGGATGAATATAGCAACCAATATCTAGAAAAGCATCATATTGCCTCAGTCTTTTATATTTCTTTTCGCCCAGATGCCTATGAAAAATGCCAAGGCCTCATGCAAGAAATCTTGAAAGGTCTTGGCGGTAGAATCTGTGGAGATACAGAAGATTTTACTCCCGTGCTGCAAGCGAATTAGCTGGCAAATGCCAGGGTAGGCGTAGGCTGGTCTTGCAAGGTTGTTTGGTTGATAAATTGCAAGATGTAATCTACTGTAGCAGAAATCTGTTCTGTATTTGAGATGGTAGGAGAGCCGTCATTTTTTTGCATTCCATAGGAACCAAAATAGGAGTGACAGCCCCCTTCAATAATATATTCTTCTAGGTTGCTTGGCAGATTGGAACGATTTTCGTTATATTTATCCATGCTTAAGACGTGATCTTCACTTCCATAGATGGAAAGGACCTTGAGGTCAAGGTTCGATAAATCCTTGGTGCTATAGGAAGCAAGTAAGATCAGACCATCTAGCTGGTCAGCATGTTCTGATGCATAGGAGGCTGCCATAGCTCCGCCTAGGGAGTGACCGGCAATATACCAATGCTTGATGCTAGGATATTGCTTGTAAATATCATCCGCAGCACTAGAATCAAAGACAGCAAGATTACCAGGCATATGAACCAAGACGCAGCAGATTCCCTGATCCGATAGCTTTTTCATTAAAGGAGCATAGGCTTTATATTCCACCTTTCCACCTGGATAAAAGATGATTCCGGTAGTGGAATCTTGTGGCATAAAGGTGATTTGCTTTTTTTCCTTGATGGTTACGGTCACATTGTCTGCGGCAGAATTAATCGCTTCTAGGGCCTCATCGCTGGCATGATAGTAATTGTGGACATAGACGGCCACACAGAGTAATAGAGCAATGATGATTCCAAATACAATCATCATAATAGTAAATCTTCGAACACTTCGGTCTTTCATAGAATTTCTCCTTTGAATCTTGTGCTAAGGCACATTTGTTTGACAAGTTCTATTGTAGCATGAATGGGAAGAAAATGGACTCTCTTCCCTTTATTTTATCTTATAGAAGACTTTCTTCTTATAAGATTCTTTCTTGTGATAACCAATGATCGTATAAAGCTTATAATACTAGGAGGTAGGCCAATGAATGATTACTTAACCTATGCAAAGCAACTTAGAAGTAATGAGGCAAAGAGGCATTATAACTGCGCTCAGGCAGCTTTGATTCCATTTGCAACAGAGCTTGGACTAGAAGAAGAGATGGTAGCAGCCTTGTGTGAAAACTTTGGATCTGGACTAAAAGTCGGCAGTCTGTGCGGAGCCATTGTGGGAGGCCTTATGGCTCTAGGCCTACATGGAATCCAAGATCCAGCTTCCATCAAACGTTATTATGACGCCTTTCGAGAAAATCATGCTGGCTGTCTAGACTGCAAAGACTTGCTTCGTATCAATGCCGAGGCAAAAAGACCTCAAAAAGAGCACTGCGATGATATGATTTATGAGGCAGTCGCCTTGGTAGAGCAGATGATAAAAGAAAAGCAATAAAAAAAATCCCCTTAGTGGGGATTTTTCTTGTTAAAATAAACCATTATCATGTACTGGTTTGTATTCATGTACGTTGTGTTCTACCACATCCCAATGCTCTGCGAGCATGCCATCTTCAAGGCGATAGATGTCAACCACTTTGTTGACAGCGCCATTTTCTAGCGTACACTTGAAAAAGACATAGACCGTATCTCCATCTTCTGCAATCTTTACAATATCCATATGAGGCTTTAGAGCAAGAAAGTGGCTGCAGAATTCCTTAAAGCCGGCTCTACCTGTTGGGGCATTTGGATTGTGCTGGATATAGTCTTCCTTTACGAAGTCATCAATCACTGAAGTATCCCATTGGTTGAATACCTTTTCATAAAAATTAAGAACAATTT
>CAVJBW010000001.1:6848-37764 GCA_963647625.1 Lachnospiraceae bacterium | reverse complement strand
ATTTTTATTCTGCAGCAGAGCGCATAATTACGGCATTCTTTTTGTTATAAAACAAAACAGCTCCTCACTGGTTTATGCAAAAACCCTTCCTACCGACCTTTTTCTTGTCTTCATCTAGAAATTGTTGTATGTTAGTCTTAATGACAAGAAAGAGAGAAGACTTATGAAGCTTTATCAAGAAATATTTTTACAGGCTACCTCGCAAGCCATGGCCAATGCTCCCCTATCAGTCTCTACCCCCCTTAGTCAGGAGGATTGGGAGAAGGTCCTTGAGCTTGCCACACAACAGAACTTATCAACTTACCTGTTGCCGGCGTTGCTGCAGTGTGAGGATTTTATAGCTGCCTGCCCAGACCATGCAACTAGACTGCGAAGCAGACTGCATCATAGCATGACTAGTCAGATCAAGAAGACCCACCAGTTCTTGGATTGTTATCGTTTCCTTGAACAGCGTGGATTGCATCCCATCGTGGTAAAGGGCATCATCTGTAGAAATATCACTCCCAATGGAGATCTGCGCCCATCTAATGATGAAGACTTGCTGATTGAAGCCGATTCCTATAAGGAGTACAAAAATGCTTTACTCGAATATGGCTTTGAAGTCGCCCAGGACAGTTCTGCCAATGAGGATACTTCCTATGAAGTCTCCTATCATTTGCCACATAGCGAGCTACTCCTTGAAGTACACAAAAGCCTATTCGACCAAGAGACTACTCTCTTTCATTCTTATAATGAATTTTTCAAAGAGGCCTATTTAACTGCATCTACGGTGACCATTGAGGGTACTACTCTTACCACACTAGATGCGACCCATCACTTATTTTTCTTGATTCTTCATGCCATGAAGCACTTTATCTCAAGTGGCTTCGGCTTAAGACAGGTCATGGACATCAGCACCTTTGCCATGCACTATGGCACAGATATTGATTGGGACGACTTATATGACATGTGCCAAAAGACCAATGCCCTTACCTTTAGTGCAGGATTGTTTCAGATTGGCAAAGAGTATCTACACTTTTCCCCTGAAAGTGCCCACTTATCCACGGCTTGGATGGAGCTTTCTGTAGATGCCACCCATCTATTAGAGGATTTATTGGATGCCGGTCTATTCGGTGGCAGTAGCCTTACCAGGAAGCATTCTAGCACCCTGACATTAAATGCAGCTCTTGCAGCTGATGCCAAAGGCAAGGTCAAAAGCAGTATGCTTTCTTCTCTGTTCCCTTCTAAGAAATACCTGGTGGGACGCTACCCTTACCTTGAGAAAATGCCTTTCTTACTTCCGATTGCCTGGCTTTCTAGAATCTGTCACTATATCCTAGAAAGGAACCGATCTGAACAAGGAGAAAATAATCTTTCTGCATCCATCGAGCTTGGCAAAAGCCGCATTGACCTTTTAAAAGAATATGACATCCTATAATCCCATGTGTTTATAGATCTCACAGAGGGCATGTACCACTACTTCGCGGCTGGTGCTAGAAGAATTGATGCAGATATCATAGTCCGAAGGCTTGCCCCAATCCTTGCTTGTATAATAATTATAATAATTTTTTCTTTTCTTGTCGGTCTTGCGAATGATTTCTGCCGCTTTTTTGGCATCTACCCCTTCTCTTTCCACGACTCGATCGATTCGATCTTTTGTTGGAGCGCAGATAAAGACGGATAATACTTCCACATCTGCCTCCTTGGTCTCTTGCAGGATCTGATCTGCGCAGCGACCAATGATTACGCAAGAACTTTCCTGGGCCTTTTTCACAATGAGTTCCTCTTGCATCGCATACATAATCTCACTGGCATTGAGGCCATAATATTTTTGCTCTTTTCCTTCATAAAAGACTTCATAGAAGAGGGAAGTAGGGCCTTTTTCTTCTTCCTTTCGAAGAAGATCTTTTGGAAGGTCCGTATCCTTTAGGGCCTCTTCTAAAAGCTCTTTGTCATAACAAGGAATATTTAGTTGCTGTGCAACTGCCTGTCCAATTGCTCTTCCATCGCTGCCATACTGGCGGCCAATACAGATTATTTTGTTTTTTGCCATAATATCTTCCTCCTTTTTTTATTTATCTTGAGTCAGTCCTGCTTTCTACCTCTTCAAGAACCGCATCATTGATGCGATAAATTCTCTGACACATAGACAAGACGCTTGGCCTGTGGGTAGAGACGATGCAGGTCTTGTTCGGGCGCTGGTGAATAATATTTCGAAGAACTCTTTCTTCTGTCTCTTCATCCAAGGCACTGGTGGCTTCATCAAGCAATAGAATCGGTGCATTTCGAAGGACCGCCCGTGCAATGGCAATTCTTTGCACCTGTCCTTCAGATAGTCCTCGTCCTCGCTCTCCTAGTTTGCTATGAATGCCTTGTGGAAGCGACTGCACATAGTCCCAGGCGCAGGAAATCTTGAGAGCTTCGATGATTTCTTCATCGGTTGCATCTTCTTTTACGACTTTCATATTTTCCGCTACCGTTCCTGCAATCAAAGTATTTCCCTGTGGAACATAAGAGAAAAATTCTCGCAAATCTGCATTCATAGGATAGGCCGTTCCATCATAGGCTTCTAGCAAGGCTTCTCCTTCCTGGGGATGAATCAATCCAAGCATGAGACGCAGCATGGTAGTCTTGCCTTGGCCACTTGGTCCGATTAAGGCTACAATTTCATTTGGCTTAGCCACAAAGTCTAGTCCCTGGATGATTTTGTTGTCCTCTACATAGGAAAAGTCCACGGTCTTCATTCGAACGGTAAATCCATGTTCTGCTAGTGGCTGCAGCTTCTCAAGGGATTCTTGATTGTGGACCTCCTTGGGAAGATCGACGATCTCGCGAATACGATGAGCAGAGACTGCACTAGAAATCATACTTGGGAATATGCCGACCATGGAGCTAAAAGCACTTGACAGGCTACCACTTTGGGACAAGATTACAGACATCTGTCCATAGGTAATGAACTTGTTCCACATGCGAAAGAGGCAATAGAGGAAAGCAACCATGCTCACTCCAGCCGACAAAGAAGACATACCAATATTGAGCTTGATGCTATACATATTGTAGTCTAGATTGTAATCCTTGTATTTCTGCTGCCATCCCTTTAATTCATTACTATAATGATCCATTACGCCAAAGCTTTTGATGGAATCAAAATTATAAAAGGTCTCTGTTTCAAAGCTCATCATGCCCGAGTTCATTTCCATGACCCTCTTTTGATACTCTCTTGATTTTCTCATGACTCTGCGGCTAATCAAAAGCAGAACCGGGGAGGTAGCAAAGGCAAAGATTGCCATAAATTTATCATAGGACAGTAGTACAATGAGGGTTGCCACAAAAGAATAGATTGAAATAATCGCATTGGGCACCCAAGATACTGCATTTCCCGAAATGGTTCCCACATCACTATTAAAACGGCTCAGTAAGTCTCCATTGGCATATTCACTGACCTTCTGCCAGTCTGAGTCAATGATCTTGTTAAAGATATCCGACTGAATATCATTGTTGACATAGATGCTAATCTTCAAATTGAAGCGGCCTAGGATGCTTCCACTGACCATGCTAAATAGGGTACTTCCCACCATAGCTAGAATCAAGATCCATAGCTTGGCCATCTCATAGCCGGTGATAATATCAATCAGCTTCTGACTGATTACTGCTGCCACCAAAGACAAGGTAGAACTCAGCACACCTAGCACTGTATAAAAGATAATGATCCACTTATATCTTGCGCTATAAGAGAATATCCATTTCCAGTCATCGATAAATTCTGTATATGTGCCATCTCCAAACTTGTCAAACAAAAACTTGATGGCAGATGATTTTAAAAGGCGATTTAAGCCTCGAAATTCATTCTTATTTTCTTCCATCTGTATATCCTTAATCTTTTCTTGCTCTTTTTCTTTCATTGTAACATAAGAGATGGGCTTTGGCCTAATATTTATGAATAAGAAAAGGACTGCCCCCGCTAGGGACAGCCCTCTTCTATACTTTATTTAAGAGAAAGGTCTACTTTTTGATCTTGATTGTGATTGTTTTCTTTGCGCTATTATAATTCGCTGTTTTTGCAGCCTTAATCACAACCTTGTAAGTACCTGTTTTGGCATGTTTCTTGATGATAATCTTGCCATTTTTCACTGTAACATTTCCCTTTTTACCCTTTGGATAGGTAACGCTATAAGTAATCTTGCCCTTAGCAGTTGCCTTGATGGCAATCTTCTTTACCTTCTTCAAGGAAGATTTCTTGTAGGTATAGGATGATTTTGCCTTCTTTGAAATGGTCTGTTTTGCTTTTGCAATGGTAAATGCCTTTGTTAAAGTTCCTGTATATTTACCCTTTGCAGTAATGATGACCTTTGCAGAGCCTGCCTTCTTATTGTTCTTATAAGCTACGGTATAATTAGCAGGGTCTAGAATGCTTCCATCTTTTAAAGTCACGGTTACAGATGGTTTTTTCTCTTTTCCAGAATAAGTATAAGAAGTCTTGCTCAAAGTCACTTTGGCACCTTCAATACTTGTTGGAGTCTCATAATCTGCAATAGCGCTATCAAGCCAAGCCATAGCTTCTTGCACATCATAGTTGCCAGAATGAGGACGATTCCATGTAAATTCAAAGTCTACATCCTTAATGGAAGTATCATTGGTAAGAGCATAGCGAAGGATGGTTTGAAGTGCGAAAGAAGTATCACGGTCTACCATACCATGTCTTACATACCAATATTTTGCAGAATCCCCTGCATCATCTCCCTGTGCGTCTGTCAAATAAGCGATTGGAGAAGTCATGCGAAGCTGTGAAGAAAGAACCTTTCCATCCTTTGTCTTTAGATATTCATTCCAGGTAAGTCCTGTATCGTCATATCCTACTCCATTATCTAATGTCGCATCATTGTTCCAAGAATAGAATTCATATGGACTATATTCCTGACTAGTGGTTCCATAGAGATTATCTTCATTCATGACCTTCTCTACATTCAAGCCCTTGTTAGAAAATGCACATGGAACCTTTAATGTGGTATTTCTTGCTACATAGTAGAGATACTGATCATAATCAAAGTCATAGGTCTTGTCCTCTTTGATTGTAAGCCAATCCTTCCAATCAGTGCTAGTAGAGTTGTATGTCTTTCCATTTGCTGCATCAGTCTTCATCTGAGCGATTCCGATTTCCTTCTCATCCATGGACTCTTCAATCTCATCCTTTAAAAGTCCTTCAATGGCTTCTTGCAAGTTCTCAGATGTCAGCGCGGATCCGTCATCTAGCTTTAGTCCCAAGCTATCCACATATTCATTGTACTGGTCTGCAAGAGCAACGGATGCCTTCATGGCACTTTCCTGGGTATATCCACCGATAAAATCTGCAGTACCGTCTGCAATCATCTTCTCTCTAGTAGATAGATAGGTCCATTCATAGGCTGCATCTGCTTCTCTCAAATCATTAATTGGACAATAAGCGATGGTTCCAAAAACATCATCCTTAATGCTTGAAACATAGTTGCCATCAGAGTCCTTGCTGATTCCTGCTGCTCCTACTTCATAGAGAGATTCATAGTAATCTGAACTATTACCGGAAGCTGCAATAATAGTAGAGAGAGCTCCACCACCGGAGGTTCCTGTTACAACAATCTTGTCTACATCTCCCTTACCTAGGGTTGCTGCATTGGCACGAAGGTAACGAATCACTGCCTTGGTATCGGTCATGGTTGCTGGTGCATGGGAGATATACTTTCCATTGGCATCTACCTTATCAGCACGGCTTCGTGCTCCATAGCTTACCAGAATCATTCCCCTCTTGAGAGCTGCACCTATAATATCTGTATCAGAGTCACTAACAAAGGTATCTCCCTCCGTTAATTGAACTCTTCTTTCTGACCAGGCATCGGATCTCCAGCCACTGTTATTCACATAAAGTAAGATGGCAGAATCCTTGGTTGCATTGTCTGGCACATAGATATCAATGGCCTGATCAATGCCATTATAATTGGTGCCACTTCCGCATACATCCGTCGGATTTGTAACATAAGCATCGATATACTCTGTTACCCCTAAGTCCTTCTCATCTACCTTTACCTGTAAGGTAGACTTCGTTGCGTCACTAATGGCTACATTCCCCTCTCCTTTGGCAGGCTCACCTGCCAATACTGGCGAGATGCCACTGACTACCATGGCTGCAGACAATGCGGCTGGTAGTATGCCCTTTAGTAACTTTTTGTTTTTCATAAAAACCACTCCTCTCATTTGTAGTTGCCTTCATTATAACCATAGACTTATGTCTTTTCAATCTTCGTATGTCACTTTTTCACATATGCACAGAGTATACTTGGCATACTCTTGTGTATTTTTACCATATCCGTAGCAATAATGCATAACTTGTTCATTATCTTTTCTTTCATCTTTTCGTGGGAAAGAAATTGACTTTCAATACCTGCTTTGCTAGAATATAAGGATTGAAAAGAGGTCGTACTATGGATTTATCTAAACCAATTCTTTATCTATGCATCATCCTCGCCGGCGCCATATTGAAAAGGGTCGGCTTTTTTCAAGCAGAGAATTCTCAGCTTCTAGCCAAGATTATGCTGAATTTCACCCTGCCAGCTGCTATTGTGGTTGGATTTTCTAACTTTAATCGGGATACTTCCTTATTTTTGCTGATTCCTATAGGGCTAGCAATCGGGGTGATCCCTTTGCTCCTTGCTTATAGGGCTAGCAAGAACCTGCCTTTAGACAAGCGGGTCTTATATATGATCAATCTAGATGGCCGTAATATCGGCTGTTTTTGCATGCCGATCTTGCAGACTTTCTTTGGTCCTACCGGCACGGTACTTGCCTGTATGTATGATATCGGCAACTCCATTAATATGGTATCTGGAAGCTATGCAATGACCACCACACTATTAGGCATCCATCCTGGAAAATCAGGAAAAGAAGTTCATCCTCTTGGATTATTTTTCAAGCGCTTATTCTCCTCCTTTTGCCTCGATGTCTATCTGCTGATGCTGGTTTTGATGCTATTTGATATCAAGATCCCAAGCCAGGTAGGAGAATTTCTCTCTCCTATTGCCAGTGCCAATCCTTTTATTTCTATGCTCATGATTGGGGTACTTTTTGAATTTCATGCAAGACGAGACTTTTTATCTGATATTTTTAAGATTGTTCTCGCCCACCTCGGTATTTCTTTGGCCTTTGGTTTATTGATGTATTTTGCCTTGCCTTTTGACTTGCACTATCGTAAGATCTTGTTTTTATTGGCCTTTGCGCCGATTGGTTCTATGTGCCCTGTCTTTACCCTTCGCTGCGGTGGTAGCGGGGCCAAGGCTAGCTGTGCCAATTCCATTACCGTTCTAATGGCTCTTGCCATTATGACCATAGGAAGCGTCCTTTGGTTTTAAGCTAGCTGCTTCTATACAAAAAATCCCCAGGCTCATTTTTGCCTGGGGATTATTTGTATAGGGAACATCGTTCCTATACGACTCTTTTTTTCTTTATTCTGCGGATCCTTCGATCATTCCAGCAACCCTCATCTCAATCTTAGGGCCACCTTTCTTTTCCACATAATCCTTGGTAATGGTAACTCTTCCGATGTTATCATCCTTTGGAATTTCATACATAATATCTAGCATAAATTCTTCAATGATAGAGCGCAAAGCTCTTGCTCCTACGTCCTTTTCCTTGGCCTTTTTGGCAATGGCATAAAGGGCCTCCTCTTCAAATACCAGGTCCACTTCATCTAGGGCCAGAAGCTTTTGATACTGCTTGATAATGGCATTTTTCGGTTCCTTTAGAATCTGCACTAGCATGTCTTCGCTTAGGGCTTCTAAGGAAAATAGGATTGGAAGGCGGCCGATAAACTCTGGAATCATACCAAAGTTCTTCACGTCTTCAACAGTAACTTGCTGCAAGAGATTTTCTTCCTGGTCATACTTATCCTTTAAGTCAGCCTTAAATCCCATAGAGGATTGCTTATTCAACCTCTCCTTGATGATCTCTTCTAGGTCTGGGAAGGCGCCTCCACAGATAAATAAGATATTCTTGGTATCTACTGTGGCCATAGGCACCATGGCATTTTTGCTGGTTGCGCCTACAGGAACTTCAATCTCAGAACCTTCTAAGAGCTTTAACATGCCCTGCTGAACCGATTCTCCGCTTACATCACGCTGGTTGGTATTTTTCTTTTTGGCAATCTTGTCAATTTCGTCAATAAAGATAATACCGTGCTCTGCTTTGTCCACATCATTGTCTGCTGCTGCCAAAAGCTTTGATACCACGCTTTCAATATCATCTCCAATATAGCCAGCCTCTGTAAGAGAGGTAGCATCCGTAATGGCAAGAGGTACATTTAATAGCCTTGCTAGCGTCTTTACCAGGTAAGTCTTTCCACTACCAGTTGGTCCGATCATTAACATATTGGATTTTTCGATTTCAATCTCATCCATTGAGTCTGTCGCCACTCGTTTATAATGGTTATAAACCGCAACTGACATAACCTTTTTGGCATAGTCTTGCCCTACCACATATTCATCTAACTGGGCCTTAATCTTGTGGGGTGCCGGAATGTTTTTAAGGTCAATGATTGGTTCAGACTTCTTGTCTGTGGACTTTTTCTTGACCTTTTGCCTTTGTGGTCCAAAAGCATTTTGCAGATCCGACAGGTTGATCATGCTAATATTTGGAAAATGTCCTGTGTTATTACCAAAGATACTGCCTAATGGGGTCTGGCTTGGATCATTGTTCAGATCCCCAATGCTATTAAAGGTCTTTTGCATGCAATCATTGCACACACACACTCCTGGTGCCATTTGAATCAGTTTACCAGCCTCGCTTTGTGGTCTACGACACATTACGCAGAATTCTTCATGGTCCAAATCCGTTTCATTCTTGTCTTCACAAGTGGCTTGTTCCACCTCATCTAAAGAATCTGCCTTATCATCCTCTGTCAAATCCACTTCCATATATTCATCATTTTTACTCATAGCTCCACCTCTTTTCCTCTAGAGAAGTTCCTTCAAAATCTCATTTACTTTTCCAGGGTTGGCCTTGCCTTTCATGGCCTTCATGGTCTGACCTACCAAAAATCCAATGGCTTTTTCTTTTCCATTTCGATAATCCTCAACAGATTGTGGATTGTTGGCAATGACCTCTTCAATCGTACTGCGTAGGGCCCCTTCATCATTTACCGTCTTGAGACCATGCTCCGTTACATATTGCTCTGGGTCAATATCCTCCAAAAAGATCTGTTCAAATACTTCCTTAGCGACAGAGGAATTGATAGTTCCATCTTCTGCAAGCTGAATCAGGGAAGCTAGATTCTTTGGTGAAAAGCTAATCTCATCGGTCTCCATTTCATGCTCTTTTAACAGGCGCATGGTCTCTACCATCAACCAGTTCGATACCTTCTTCGGTGCTGCCCCAAGTTCACAGGTTGCCTCAAAGATGTCTGCCATATGCTTAGATTCTGTAATAATCTGAGCATCATAATCTGGGATTTGATACTGGTCCTTATAGCGGGCAAGCTTTTCGCTACGAAGCTCCGGCTGTTTTGCCCTAATCTCATCAATCCATTCCTGGCTAATCATGACTGGAACTAGGTCTGGATCTGGGAAATAGCGATAGTCCTGAGCATCTTCTTTTGAACGCATAGCATAGGAATATTCTTTATTATCATCCCAGCGTCTTGTCTCCTGAATGACTGCCTTTCCTTCTTCAATCAGCTCAATCTGGCGCGCTCTTTCCCCTTCAATCGCTCTCGCAATGGCCTTAAAGGAGTTCAGATTCTTCATCTCTGTTCTGGTTCCAAATTCGCTGGCTCCTACTTCTCGTACGGAAAGGTTCACGTCTGCTCGCATAGAGCCTTCCTGCAGCTTACAGTCAGAAGCTCCTAGGTACTGGATAATCAGACGAAGCTTTTCAAGATAGGCAATGACTTCCTCTGCGCTTCTCATATCTGGTTCTGATACGATTTCAATCAAAGGCACTCCGGAACGGTTATAGTCTACTAGGGAGACATCTTCCCATTCATCATGAATCAATTTACCTGCATCTTCTTCCATATGAATCTCATGGATTCCAATAGCCTTGGTGCCTGCTGCAGTTTCAATATCCACATGACCATTTCGACAAATTGGCAGATATAACTGAGAGATCTGATAGTTCTGTGGATTATCTGGATAAAAATAATTCTTACGGTCAAATTTGTTCATGCGGGTAATATCGCAGTTGGTTGCAAGACCTACTGCAATGGCATATTCTACCACCTGCTTATTCAGCACTGGCAGAGAACCTGGCATACCCGTACACACTGGGCAGGTATGGGTATTTGGTGCCCCTCCAAAAGCAGTGGAGCAGGCACAGAAGATCTTGGTTTTTGTTGCAAGTTCTACATGGACTTCAAGTCCAATGACGGTTTCATATTGTTTACTCATGTTATGTGCCTCCTTTCTATGCTTTCACTAGTGGGCTCAGTCTTAGAGACTGGGTCTGTTCATAGGTATATGCTGCCCTTATGAGTTTCTTTTCTTCAAAGCGATTGCCAATCAGCTGAAGACCGATTGGAAGACCCTGATCATCCATGCCACATGGAAGACTAAGGCCTGGCAATCCTGCTAGGTTCACTGCAATCGTATAGATATCTCCTAGATACATTTTGATTGGATCAGATAGGGATTTGCCCAGCTCTGGTGCCGTGGTTGGAGCTGCCGGTCCTAGGATCACATCGTATTTTTCAAAGGCACGGTCAAAGGCTTCTTTGATTAAGGCTTTGACCCTAAGTGCTTTGAGATAATAGGCATCATAATAACCAGAACTAAGTACAAAGGAGCCTAGCATAATACGACGCTTCACTTCTGGTCCGAAGCCTTCGCTTCTGGTCTTTTTGTACATATTGTGAAGGCCTTCATAGTCGGCTGCTCGGTAGCCATATTTGACTCCATCAAAACGCTCTAAGTTAGAGCTTGCTTCTGCCGATGCAATAACATAATAGGCTGGAATAGCATACTCTACTAAGCTTAGGTCAAATTCTTCCACCAAAGCGCCCTGGTCTTCTAGCTCTTTGGCTGCCTTTAACACAGCTGCTTTTACCTGTGGGTCTAATCCTTCTCCAAAATAGTCTCTTGGAATACCAATCTTCATTCCCTTTACGTCGGCTTTCAATGCATCTGTAAAATGCGTATCTTCACGCTTCATAGAAGTGGAATCTTTTCTGTCATAAGTGGAAATTGCTTCAAGAATTGTTGCACAATCCGTCACATCCTTGGCAACTGGTCCGATCTGGTCAAGAGAAGAACCATATGCAATCAAGCCATAACGGGATACGGTTCCATAGGTTGGCTTGATTCCCACTACTCCGCAAAAAGAACTTGGCTGGCGAATGGATCCGCCGGTATCAGAACCTAGGGCATAGTAGGCTTCCCCTGCTGCCACTGCTGCACAAGAACCTCCGGAAGAGCCTCCTGGCACGTGATTGGTATTCCATGGATTCTTGGTCGGTCCATAATAAGAAGTTTCTGTGGTACTTCCCATGGCAAACTCATCCATGTTGGTCTTACCAATAATAATGGCGCCTTGTTTTTGCAGATTGAGCACGGCCTCAGAAGAGAATGTAGGATAAAAGTTACTTAAAATCTTAGAAGAGCAGGTGGTTAACATGCCTTCTGTACACATATTATCTTTGATGGCCACTGGCACACCAGCCAATGGAGATCTTAGCTCTCCTGCATCAATCTTTTGTTGTACTTGCTCTGCTGCCTTGAGGGCAGAGTCTTTATCTGTGGTTACGAAACTGTTGATTTCGCCTTCAACCTTGTCAATTTGAGCAAAGGAGGCTTCTACTGCTTCAGTTACTGAAATCTCTTTTTGTCCAATTTTCTTACCAAGCTGGACGGCTGTCATTTCAATCATGATCTTCCTCCTTTTAATCTACTGTCTTTGGTACCTTGAAGCTGCCATCCTTGACTGCTGGTGCATTCTTCAAAGTCTTTTCATGTTCATCTTCATTTGCCACAACATCCTCGCGAAAGACATTGTTTAGTGGGAAGACATGGCTCATAGGCTCAACCCCTGTAGTATCTAGCTCGTTTAGCTTGTCAATATAATCAAGCATACTTTCCATGTCTTTTTTTGCCTGGTCGCTTTCTTCTTTGGTTAATTCAAGCTTGGCTAGAATTCCCACATATTCCATGGTTTCATCTGAAATAATATTTGCCATAATAGATCCTTTCTAATTCATTGTAATCCATACATAATCCCCATTGCCATGACTGACATCGAGTACGAGAACCACCTTGCCATTTTCCATAAAGGAGCTTCCATAGATCTGATAGCCACCTTTTTTTAGCAAATGGTTTCTCGATTTGTCAAATCCTTTGAGATCATGTATCAGCTGCTTTTCACTGATTTTTTTGCTACTCTTGGTCTGATAGGCCAAGATTTCATCTAGGGAAAGGTCTTCCTTAGAGATCTGATAATCTAAGGAATGTAGCAAGACATTCGCCGCCTCCTTAGCACTGATTAGATCTGTCAAAGTCGACTTTTTTCCATTGGTCATATTCACATTGTAAGTATCACAGTAGGTATAGGCATGGGCGGTGCCTTCTAGCTGTTCTGTATAAATCACCACAAGGGATAATAACTCGCTACTAGATGTCTTTACCTGCCACTTGGCAACAACCTTGTTTTTGCTATTTTTCTTTGCTGCCTTGGCTTCTTGCTTTGCAAATTTTAAGAACTTCTGATTCCAGGCATCTTGCTGAAATTCATCGGACCATCCCGATATTACAGGATAAGTAATCGATGATGAGCCCTTGTCATAGTAAGTCTTCATGGTTACCTGATAATCTGCCTGCTGCTGATCTGCTGCTGTCTGCTGACTATCACTAGCCGACTGATTCTCCGTATTTAGTATATCACTACTGGTCTGCTGGCTTTTCTCTGCCTGGGAAGTATCACTGATTTCTTGACTTTCTGTTACCTGGGCATTGTCACTATCCCCTTGGCTCTCTATGGCCTGGGCATTGTCACTATCCCCTTGGCTTTCTGTAGCCTGGTCAGAAGAATCACTTAGGGGAGAAGTATAATCCTGAGTCTTGATTTCTACTTCCTGTGTTGCCTGCCCTTGCTTTGAGCCACATCCTGACAAAGCAAGAATCAGGGTTCCTATCATAAGAAGACATAGCATCTTTCTTTTCATATCAAAGCACCTCCTTATTATCCATTGGTGTTTTTACTATGGTTCTAAGCGGCTCATATCTCTTGGGAAGAGGCTGACTTCTCTTACATTGTCCTCTCCTAGCAGCTGCATGGTCAGACGCTCTAGTCCAATTCCAAGTCCACCATGTGGTGGCATTCCATGCTTAAATGCGGATAGATACTGATCCATTCCCTCATCTGTCATACCTCGGGCAGCGATTTTGTCCATCAGCATTTGATAATCATGAATACGCTGTCCTCCTGTGGTCACCTCCATGCCGTTATAGAGGAGGTCAAAGCTTAGAGTATAAGTGGTATCTTCTGGATCATCCATGGCATAGAATGGTCTTTTCTTGGATGGATAATGGGTCACAAATACAAAGTCCGCATCGTAATTTTCTTTAAAATAAGTTCCAATGAGATGCTCTTCTTCTGGCTCTAGGTCATATGGATTTTTGATTTCACGGTTGTAAGTCTTGGCAACTAATTCCTTCGCTGTTGCAAATTTCACGCATGGAATCTTGTCTGTATTCGGAAGCTTTATTCCAAGCATCTTCACTTCCTGGGCATATTCTGTTGCAAGAAGGTCTGTCATCTTCTGTAAGAATCCCGTCTCCATGGCCATAACATCTTCAAATCCACTGATAAAGCCCATCTCAAAGTCAAGTCCGGTATATTCATTTAAGTGTCTCTTGGTATTGTGCTTTTCTGCTCGAAATACTGGTCCTACCTCAAAGACCCGATCAAATACACCTACCATCATCTGCTTGTAGAACTGAGGGCTTTGTGCTAAAACTGCTGGTCTGTGGAAATAGTCTAGCTTGAAAATATTTGCTCCGCCTTCTGCTCCTTTTGCTCCAATCTTTGGAGTATGAATCTCGCTAAAGCCTTCTTCATGAAGGAAATCACGAAAAGCTCTTACAATCCCCTCTTGAATCTTGAACTTGGCACGTTCTCTTACATTTCTAAGTGAAATCGGGCGATAGTTGAGCTTGGCCTCTAGAGAAGTCTTCATCTTCCATTTATCAATAGGAAGTGGCATGGACTCCGCTGGTGTAGAAAGAATTTCTAGGGAAATAATTCTTACTTCAATTCCTCTTGGAGCTCTCTCTTCTGCTGCTAAAACTCCCTTTAAGGAAACTGTAGATCCATTTCGAATCTCTGATAGTTCAAAGCCGGATTTGCCTTCTTCATAGACACACTGAAGCAAGCCTTCTGCCTTACGAAGAATGACAAAAGCAACTTCTCCCATATCACGAATACTATGAACACAACCTTCTACTGCTACTTCCTTGCCAATTAAGTCCTCTCTTAAAAGGTCTTTTATGGCATAAGTCTCCTTCTTGTTAATACCAGTTAAAAATTCCATTGTCTGCTCCTTTTTCTTTAAAATGCAACGACTTCATTTGCTTTATGAAAAGCAAAAAGTCCCGGCAGATTCTATCAATCTGCCGGGACGGGATCTGTATCTTTCCCGCGGTACCACCCGCATTGAAAACTGATGATGTAACATCAATTCTCCTCTTATCGGCTTAACGCGCCTCACGTGCTGACCTACTCTATTCGACCAGCCGGCTCCAGAGTGTTCCTGCTTCATCCTCTTCCAAACAGCGCTCTCAGTCGGTGACGCTGTATTCCTGTCGGCCTCTGAATGAACAAGTCTCTTTCTTCGCTTTTCACATATAATGTAATATCCTAGCACAGCCTGCAACTCTTTGCAAGTAAAAATCTTGCAAGAGGATGCTTTCATTCATAACTTGTGCTCTTACAAGCTAGCAAGCTGGCTTTCTACCTGCTGCATCAGCTGCTGGTACTTGGCAAGCTTTTCTTTTTCTTCTTGTACCTTTGCCTCTGGTGCCTTGGATAAGAACTTTTCATTGGAAAGCATGCCCTTCGATCTGGCAAGTTCCTTTTCTAGGCGCTGCTTTTCTTTTTCAAGACGTTGTTTTTCCTTTTCAAAGTCTACAAGTTCTTCTAGCGGAATGTAGATAACACAGTTGAGACAAACGATGGATACAGCACTATCATCAATACCTGTCTTGTCTGTCTGAACCACGATTTCACTAGCACTTGCAAGAGCTTGATAAGAAGTCTTTAATCCGTCGTAAATTGCTGCCTTTTCTTCATTGTTTGCAACAATAATGACTTTGGCCTTCTTGTTCTGTGGAACATTCATCTCTGTGCGGCGTGCTCGAATCATGCGCACCATCTCTTTGATTTCTTCGATGATTGCCGCATCGGTGGTATAATTCCACTCCTCTTTATACTGTGGCCACTGGCTGATCATAATACTCTCTTCTTCTGGAAGAAGGGTGCAATAAATCTCTTCTGTAATAAATGGCATAAATGGATGTAAGAGCTTGAGTGCTCTAGAAAGTACACTCTTCAGTACCCACAAAGCAGCATTTGCTGATGCTGGATCTTCTTCCTTCTTGTAAAGGCGAGGCTTTACAATCTCAATATACCAATCGCAGAATTCATCCCAGATAAAGTCATATACCTTTTGAACAGCGATTCCAAGCTCAAAGCGATCCATATTCTCAGTCATCTCTTTGGCTAGGTTGTTGACTCCACACAAGATCCACTTGTCTGCTGTGGTCAAGTCTTTTTCTTGTGGCTCTACCACTTCTTCGTCTCCAAGATTCATCATGATGAAACGGGAAGCATTCCATACTTTGTTGGCAAAGTTACGGCTTGTTTCTACTCGTTCCCAATAAAATCTCATGTCATTACCAGGTGCATTTCCAGTCACTAAGGTCAGTCTTAGGGCATCTGCTCCATATTTGTCAATGACTTCTAGTGGATCGATTCCATTGCCCAAGGACTTGCTCATCTTGCGGCCCTGATCATCTCTTACCAAGCCATGAATAAGGACGGTATGGAATGGGGACTTGCCTGTATGAGCATAGCCTGAAAATACCATACGAACAACCCAGAAAAAGATAATATCATAACCGGTTACTAGCACATCTGTTGGGTAGAAATAGTCAAGATCTTCTGTCTGATCTGGCCATCCCAAGGTAGAAAATGGCCAAAGAGCAGATGAAAACCAAGTATCCAAGGTATCTGGATCTTGCACCATCTTCTTGCTACCACACTTTGGACAAGTGCATGGCGCCTCTTGTTTCTTTGCCACAACCATTTCTCCACAATCCTGACAATAATAAGCTGGAATTCGATGGCCCCACCAAAGCTGACGTGAGATACACCAGTCTCTGATTCCATCAAGCCAGTGAATATAGGTCTTGTCAAAATGTTCTGGTACAAACTTTAGTTCCCCTGTCTGAATGGCATTGATTGCCGGCTTTGCAAGTTCTTCCATGGCTACAAACCATTGCTGCTTTGCCATAGGTTCAATGGTCGTACCACAGCGGTCATGGGTTCCTACATTGTGATCATGATCTACAACTTTTACCAAAAGGCCTGCTGCATCAAGGTCACTTACCATCTGGGCTCTTGCCTCATAACGATCCATGCCCTGATACTTTCCACCATTTTCATTAATCGTTGCATCATCGTTTAAGACATTGATCAGTGGCAACTTGTGACGCAATCCAACTTCAAAGTCATTCGGGTCATGGGCTGGTGTAATCTTTACACAGCCTGTTCCAAATTCTTTATCTACATATTCATCTGCAACTACTGGAATCTCTCTTCCCACAAGTGGAAGAATCAGTTTCTTGCCAATGAGATCTTGATATCTTTCGTCCTCTGGATTTACTGCTACTGCAGTATCTCCTAGCAAGGTCTCTGGTCTTGTCGTCGCAATTTCCACATAACGACCTTCTTCTCCAGCGATTGGATAATTGATATGCCAGAACTTTCCATGTTGCAGTTCATGTTCTACTTCTGCATCAGAAATGGAAGTCTCACAAACCGGACACCAGTTGATGATGCGGTTGCCCTTGTAAATGTAGCCATCCTGAAAGAGCTTTACAAAGACTTCTTCTACTGCTTTTGAGCAGCCTTCATCCATGGTAAATCGTTCTCTGTCCCAATCTGCAGATGACCCAATCTTCTTGAGCTGGCTGACGATACGTCCACCATATTCTTCTTTCCACTGCCATGCTCTTTCTAAGAATTTCTCTCGGCCAAGGTCTTCCTTGGTTACGCCTTCTTCTTTGAGCTTGTCGATAATCTTGACTTCTGTTGCAATAGAAGCATGGTCACATCCTGGCTGCCATAAAGCATTATAGCCTTGCATCCTCTTGTAACGGATCAGGATATCCTGCAAGGTATTATCCAGGGCATGTCCCATATGAAGCTGTCCTGTGATATTTGGTGGTGGCATTACAATGGTAAATGGCTTCTTGCTGCGATCTACCTGTGCATGAAAATATTTATTGTCTTCCCATTTTTTGTAAAGACGATCCTCAATTCCCTTAGGATCATAAGTTTTTTCAAGTTCTTTACTCATGTTCTAATTCTCCTTTGTGGACTTTTGCCCATAACTCGCTATATTATAGCATAAAAAATCACCCCTGCATACACCATGGTTTTATTCCATTTTTCGAAGCCCTATGATATACTTAAAAAAATGAGACTTTGGGAGGATTAACTATGGCATTCACATCTTTGGATCAATTAAACCAAATGCATCTTGATGTGTTAAAGGAAATCGGCAATATCGGCTCTGGAAATGCTGCTACCGCTCTAGCAACAATGCTTGGGAAGGTGGTAGACATTGAAATACCACAGATATTTTTCTTAGATCACGAAAAAGCGGCCGATGTCTTAGGAGGAAAGGACCTACAGGTTCTTGGTACGAGTATCGCTTTTGAAGGAGACTTAAATGGTCTGATGCTTCAGATTACTCAGCCAGATTTTGCTAGTGCCTTGATTAATACCTTCTATCCAAAGGAATTTCATTCTCTAGCAGACTTTGAAGAAATGGACTTTTCGGTAATGCAGGAAACTGGCAATATTTCAACAGCCGCCTATGTCAATTCCATTGCTTCCATGACCAATACCTATATTAATATTGCTCCGCCAAAGGTTCAGGTAGATACCGTAGGTAAGCTTTTAGACCAAGCCTATCACTGCCTGTCTTCTACCGGAGATCAGATCATCTATATCGACCAGAACTTATTTATCCAGGGAACTTCTGTAAAAAGTGCCATGGTCATGATTCTAGATCTAGAATCTACCGAGTTTTTATTCAAAAAATTAGGATTTCATATTTAGAGACAAGAAAAAATCCTGCTTGCCAGATTCTTTCTTATAAAAGATAAGACCCCAGCTTAGCTGAGGTCTTTTTTTATAAACGAAGATCTATCGTGCTTGCTAGGCTTTTTGCCTTGCTCGAGGAATTGGATTGATTTAGCATCTGTTCGATATGACTGCTGCGATCTTTGTATATGGTCGCTGCATGTTCCATCTTACGAGAAAGAGAAGTCATACTTTTCGAAAAGTTAGTATCCTTAGAAAAGACTTCTTTCAAATCGTCGATATCCGTTTTTTCAAAGGTATCCTTATCAATCTCAAGCTTTCCGGAACTAGTTCTTGTAATTCCCATTTTTTCAAGCTGATTAGCATATTTGTCCATGAGACTATTCATCTTGCGCTTTACGCTTTTGACTTCCCGGTCGGATACTCCCTTGGTTGCATCCATGAGATTGTTATAGGTATTTAAAAATGCAGAGACTTCCACCAAGGAATCTTCTGACTCCTTCGATACATTCTGTTTTAGATCTTTTATGGCCGCGCGAAGGGCTTTGGCATCCACCAAGGCTAGATTTCTGTCCTTTTCTCCTGCCCTGCCACCACTATTGTTACGCAGGCTTTTGCTATTGCCATAATAGGAGCGCATATAATAATCTGTCTTTAGGCTACTTGAACCTGTAATGCTAATAGAAGATGCCACTTACTTTCACCGCCTCTTAAATCTTTCTTATCATCTATGTCGGCACAAATGGAAGATTTCTTAACCTAATCCAAAGAATGTGCCACCATGGCTTTGATGGTATTGGTGGTGCCGGATACTCCTAGTGGGAATCCTGCCGTAAGTACCACTAAGTCATTTTCCTCAATCAGCCCAGCCTTCAAGGCTGCATCTACGCCAATATCTAGCAGCACATGCTCATTGTCCGCATAGGTTACCAGCAAGGGGTAGACTCCCCAGGAAAGGGCAAGCTGCCTGCAGGTGGTCTCTTGGGTGGAGCATCCAATAATCGGGCAGTTTGGACGATTTCTTGAGATCATCCTGGCAGTGAATCCACTCTTCGTTACAGTGATAATTGCCGCCGCATTCAAATCCGCCGCTGTGGTGCAAGTAGCATGGGAAATTGCCTTGGTAATGTCCATATCCGGATTTTTCTTTCGCTTATTGCTTTCATCAAGATAATCAATATGATCCTCTGTTTGCTTGGCAATCTTGACCATGGTCTGCAAGGCTTCTACGGGATATTTGCCTGCTGCAGTCTCTCCAGAAAGCATAATAGAACTGGTGCCATCGTAGATGGCATTGGCCACATCTGCTGCCTCAGCTCTAGTCGGCCTAGGATTGTGAATCATAGAATCTAGCATTTGCGTTGCTGTAATGACCTGCTTTCCTGCTAGATAGACCTTGCGAATAATCATCTTTTGGATGGCCGGCACTTCTTCAAATGGAATCTCTACTCCCATATCTCCCCTTGCCACCATGATCGCGTCGGATTGCTCTATGATTTCATCAATATGATCGACACCTTCTCGGTTCTCAATCTTGGAAATAATATTGATGTGCTCTCCACCATTTTCTTTTAGGATCTGGCGAATCTCTTTTACATCTTCTGCCCCTCTTACAAAGGAGGCTGCAATAAAGTCAAATCCTTGCTGGATGCCAAAGATAATATCCTCTAGATCCTTGGCGCTGACATAAGGCATAGACAGGTGGACATCTGGCACATTCACGCCTTTGTGGTCTGAGACACTGCCATCATTTAGTACCTTACATCGAATATCTTGATCGGTAAGTTCTACCACCTGCATCTCGATAAGTCCATCATCGATTAGGATTTTTTGTCCTACCTGAACATCTCCAATTAGGCCTTTGTAGGTAATGCTGACCATCTCTTTGCTACCTTCTACTGGGCGAGTGGTCAAGGTAAAGCTCTGCCCTTCTGTCAATTCTTCCTGGCCATTTTTAAACTTGCCAAGGCGAATTTCCGGTCCCTTGGTATCAAGAATGGTGGCCACTGGCAGCGACAACTCTTTTCTCAGTTTCTTCACCTGTTCTAGTCTTTGTTTTTGTTCCTCATGACTGCCATGAGAAAAATTGAACCTTGCTGCATTCATGCCCTCTAGCATGAGTTGTTTTAAAATCTCGCCTTGATCCGTTGCAGGACCAAGGGTGCAAATGATTTTTGTCTTACGATAACGTCCCATACGACACCTTCTTTATTTTTGTTTGATGGACTGAATATTGTCCATTAACTTTGTTCCATAATCCTTATCGGAAGCCCATCCCATATTGGCTGGATTGGTGGCTATGGATAAGGTCTCAACAAAAGGAGAAATTCCTCTTGTCACCAGCTTAAATCTGGTATCTACAATCTCCTCTGACACCTTATCGCTACAACCATAAGCCTTTAAATGCTGAACCTGTGCTCGAATTCCTAGGGTTACCGTATCAAAGCTGGCACTGATGCTGCCTCCACTTCCATCGGTAGCTCCTAATCCTCCAAAGTTGCACTGGCTTGCCTTAACATCTCCGCCAAATTGCAGATATGCCGTCTCTAAGCAGATCTGGGCAAATAAAACTTCTGCTTTAACCCCTTCTTTTTTTGCCTCATTGTAGACAATTTTGCAAAAGGCCGTAATATTTTTTGCTCCCTTTTTCTTGTAGACAGAGGCTGGATAGGTCTTTTTGCTGGCTTGGTAAAAGGCCACTAGCTGAGCGACTGTGACATTTTGCTCTTGCCCCTCTTCTAGCATAATCTTGTAACCGCCTACCCTTTTAAAAGAGCCATATCCTGTGCCTCCTAGCTGCTTTGCATAGGCCCTGATCTTGTAATAGACCTTTTGAGAATCATAGGAAGTGGTATCGGTATAGGTGATTGCTCCTTTTACACTGGCAAGCTTTTTATATTTCTTTCCATCGGTAGAAACATAGACCTGATAGCCATCTGCTCCTACTGCAGTGCCCCAATTAAGCACCATGCCATCCGTTGACTGTTTGATCTTTTTGATTTCTACCGTCTTTAGAACTTCTACTTTGACCGGCGAGGAGACTTTGCCTCCACTATTGCCATTATAGCCTTTCTCATATGGTCTTACACAGTAGTAATAAGATTGATCTCCACTTGTAGTCGTATCTTTAAAGCTTAAAGAGGAGTTCCCTACTACTTTACCTACTTTGCTATAGGTTCCATGTAAGGACTTGCTGCGGTAGATATAATATCCTGCTGCGCTAGAGACCTTTTTCCAGCTTATGCTAGCATCATTGCTTTTGGCGGAGACTGCCTTTGTAATGGTCGTAGACTTTGTATAGGTTGCTAAGCCTCTGCCCTTACTAGTAGCTCCAGTTCCAATGGTTCCATTGTTATCTACATAGGCTTTTACCTTGTAATAATATTTCTTTCCACCACTAAGGCCTGTGTCTGTATAGGACAGGCTAGAACCTTTTTGAATCGTGGCAATCTTTTTGTAAGAGCCAAGATAAGAATTCTTCCTATAGAGAATATATCCGCTAGCTCCACTTACCTTATCCCAAGTGATTTTCATCTTTTTATCAGAGATACTATACATCTTCCAGATGACAGCCTTTTCCACACAGCGGGCCTTCTTTATTTCAGAGAAGGTTGTATAACCACTAGATAACTTTGCCCGAACCTTGTAATAATAGTTCTGACCATCCTTCAAGGAAGTGTTGGTATAAGTGGTTACAGAAGAGCCGACGGAAGCGATCTTGGTGTAGCTTCCCCCTTCCTTTGTGCTGCGGTAGACTTCATAGCCTTTTGCGCCTTTTACCTTGCACCAGGTAAGCTGCATCTTGCCCTGGGCCTTGGCATAGGTCTTGGTAATCTGCACTGGACTTTTTGCCTGAAGCTGTATGGCATCACTAAAAGAGGCTAGATTCGTTACCCCTCCAATGATATGAAAAGCTCTCACTTTGTAATAATAATCACAATTAACATCTAGCTTCTGATCGGTATAGCTAAGGCTGCTTGAAGAGTCAACCGTTGCAATCTTTTGATAATTCTTATCCTTTTGATTGGACCGATAAATCTCATATCCACTGCCCGATACCTTGTCCCAGCTAATCGTGGCACTAGTTGTCTTGCCCCATATAGCTTTGCCCTTGGTCTTGATTGGAGAAACTACTTTTTTGACACTGCTATAGCTTCCATAATCATTGACGATACTGCCTTTTTTATAAGCACGAATCTTGTAGTAATATTTTTCCCCTGGACTAACACTTAGGCTTGTGGAGGTGGTTGCAGGATCCTTTATGCTTTTTACCTTGGTAAAAGTCTTATTATCCTTGCTTTGATAGATCAGGTATCCTGTAATATCACTTTGCTTTTTCCAGCTTAAGGTAACCGTTCCAGACTCACTAGAGCGTGGTTGATTTAGGGTCGCTGCACTAAGAGTTCTTCCGGCGACTGCCCCAGAAGCCTTATAAGTCTGACTGTCACCGTAGGCTTTCACCTTGTAATAATAAGTGGTAGCAGCACTTAAGCTAGTATCTTCATACTTTGTGGTATCTGCTGACTTAATGGTCGCAATCTTTTGATAGCCACCTGTCTTCGTACTAGAACGGTAGAGATAATAACCGCTGACCTTGGCTTGTTTGTTCCATACGATCTTGATTGTATTGCTGTCTTTTCCTTGGGCATAGGTAATTGCTATCCCCTTTGTCAAATCTAGATATTTCGCAATTCCTGTGGCATCTGCCTTGCCTAATTTCTTAAGACCAGATTCTGATTGCAAAAATTTCTTGGCATCACTAGTGCTCGACTGAAAGCAATGTTCTACAATCACGGC
This sequence comes from Lachnospiraceae bacterium, assembly GCA_963647625.1. Classification (GTDB taxonomy): domain Bacteria; phylum Bacillota; class Clostridia; order Lachnospirales; family Lachnospiraceae; genus Eubacterium_C. Next base: position 14,652 of record CAVJBW010000001.1, on the reverse strand, counting down.
TGGAATCTCATAGGTCTTGGCCTTTCGAATCACGCCATAATAATCCTTTAGTGTTTTGTCGGAAAAGGAGTCTCCACTTTCCGAATCACGAATCTTGATGCCCTTATCTTCAAGTCCTAATGCGACTAACTCATCTTCAATATCCTGGGCTAAGGACTTTCCCTGGCTTCCTACTGCCTTTTGAGCCTTATTTTCTCCATTGGAATTAGGGTAGTAGACTTCTGCCCCACTAGCTTTGCTTGAAGCCGCCGAATTCAAATGAATGGCCACATAGATATCTGCATCTACCGAATTGGCATAGGTTACCCTCTTGGCATTGTCATTGCTGCTGCTTGTATCTGGATAAGGACACTTCTCAGAATCTCTGGTCATATAGACCACAACCCCTTGATAGAGTTCTAGCTCTGCCTTGCAATACTGGGCAATCTTAAGTGTCAATACTTCTTCTGACAAGGAGTTTGCCTGAGTTCCCTTATGAGTCGCATCATGCCCTGGATCTAATACAACGATTTTGGGTGTGCTACTGGTGGCACGAAGGCTTGTCTGGTCCGTAGTCTCATTGCTTGCTTCTACAAGAGCCTGCGCCAGAGTCTCCTGGGATAAGACCTTGCCTTCCCCATCTGTTGCCACAATCTGGCTGCTTTCTATGGCATCATAGGTTGCCTCGTCTATGGTATAGGCATCTGGGCTGGTATCTACTACTTCCCCTAGTCCAAAGCCTGCCTGTATCTGGACTTGATCCAAGTCATAAGTTACCTCGCTATGATCTTCTAATTCCAAGGAAATCTCACTTAATTCATACTCCCCTTGCATCTTTTGATCTGTATAGGCATAGGAAAACAGCACAGATTCATCTTGAATCTGAGCTGCATTCATTTCATAAGTCTGCTTGGTGTCAACATTTTCAAAATATAAGGATGCATCTAATACACCTTGATTCGTTCCTACCAAGATTTCTTGTGTCTGGCCTAGTTCCACTGCGGCCTTTTCTACCACTACATAAGTAATGGAAGAGTCTATATTTCCCTCGTTATTTGCCAAGATCGAATCACTCACCCCAAGGCTCGATCCTACCATCCCTACAGACAAGAGAAAAGCAACTGCTTTTTTTAGTTTCAGCATTTTCTCATAATCCTTTCTAGAATGACTTATTTCACAATAGTGGTTCCTGCTGTTCCATTTATCGCTGCTGTGGCATTGGCTGTATTGGTGATAATAACTTTTCGAACTGCAGAATCCTTCAGATAATCCACTGCTGCTTCAATCTTTGGAAGCATAGTTCCTTCCTCGAACTGACCATCCTTGATATATTGCACAGCTTCTTCTACTTTGAGAACTTCAATTGGCATTTCATCCGGGGTTGCGTAATTTAAGGCAACCTTTTCAGAGCCTGTCATCATCATGTAGATATCTGCATCTAACAGATCCGCTAAGCGGCCTGCTGCAAGGTCTTTTTCAATTACTGCACTTGCACCCTTTAGGTTGTTTTCCTGCTTTAGCACTGGGATGCCACCACCACCTGCTGCAATTACAACCTGGTCTGCATCTACCAATGCACGAATCGCATCGATTTCCACAATATCATGTGGCTTTGGTGCTGCGACGATTCTGCGATAACCATTACCCACCTTGGTAACATGGTTGCCTTTTTTCTCTTCGATCTGAGCATCTTCTTCGCTCATTAGACGGCCAATAATCTTGCTTGGTGCATAGAAAGCCTCATCATAAGGATCTACCGTCACCTGGGTCAAGATCGTAGATACCGTCTTATAGATACCTCTTCCAATCAAAGCGCTTCGAATGGCATTTTGAAGGTCATATCCAATATAGCCCTGGCTCATGGCAGAGCAAACACTCATTGGTGTTGCGGTATATTCCGGATGCATTTTGTAAAATTCTGTCATAGCTGTATGAATCATTCCCACCTGTGGTCCATTACTGTGGGAAATAACAATCTGATAATCCTGTGCAATCAGCTCTGCAATAACCTGAGCCACTTTTCTAGTAGCTTCCTGCTGCTGAGGCAATGTGGTTCCTAGAGCATCATGTCCTAAAGCGATTACAATTCTTTTTTTCTTCATGGTCCTACCTCTTTTCTGGTATATATATGACTATCCTACCATAAATAGCCCCTTGCCTCAACTAGCTAGGGGCTACTTTTTCCATAAAAAAGAAGAAAGAGAAGGACTAAAAAAGCCTCTTCCCTTTCTTTTAATGGTGCTTAATTCTTACTTCCCATGGTTACGGTCAGTTTCTTTTCCTTGTAGATTCCGTCAGAAGCACGACTAATAACAATCTCTACCTTGTCTCCTGCTTTATAATATTGCATCTGTTCCTGCAAATAGCTATAGGATGTCATATCCTTTCCATCGAATTTGGTCAAGATATCTCCTACCTGCAGTCCTGCTTTCTCTGCTGCAGAGCCAGATGCCACCATGGCAATATAGATACCTTCTGGCATATTATATTGTTGTGCAGCGTCTGTGGTAACATCTACGCCTCGGATTCCAAAGTAGGCGCTTTCAGACTCGTCTACAACTTCTCTGGTAATCAAATCATTAAGAATCGGCTGGGCCTTTGACATTGGTATGGCAAATCCCATTCCTTCTACGCTGGTATCTGAATATTTGGAGGAGTTGATTCCAATCACTTCTCCCTTGGAATTTAAGAGGGCACCTCCACTATTGCCTGGGTTGATGGCTGCATCTGTCTGAATCAGTTCATTGGTGATGCTCTCGCCACTTGTTTCATCTGTCAAGGTTACCTCACGGTTCAAAGCACTGATGACCCCTGTGGTTACAGACTGTCCATATCCCAAAGCATTTCCAATGGCTATGGCTGAATCTCCCACCGCCAAAGTATCAGAATCTCCTATGGTTGCAATGGAAATTTTGCTTAAGGTATCTTTGCTTAAGGAATCTAGGGCAATACTTACTACGGCTAGATCCGTAGAAGAGTCGGTTCCCTTCACCTCTGCAGTTGCTGTTGTATCATCTGCAAATGCAACCGTAATAGTCACTGCATTTTCCACTACATGATTATTGGTAGCGATATACAGATAGTCATCATCCTGACTTATAATAACTCCCGAGCCACTGCTTTCGCTTTCCTCTGTATAGGTCTGGCCAAACCAGTCCATCTGAGTCTCGCCCATATTGGTAATGGCAACAATCGATGGCATGACTGCTTTGGTAATCTTCGATACATCTCCTGCAACGGAAGATAGATCTGCTAGCTCCACATCTCCATCGGTATTTAACTGAACATCACTAGAAGTATTTGAAGTCGACGAATCGTCATTAGAAGCGGTAATCTTAGTATCTACTCCTGCGATCTTAACTACTGCTGTAAAACAACCTCCTGCAACAAGGCCGAAGATAATGGCTATGACCAAACACTTGCCAATGGTTTTGCCAAAGGAGGATCCGTTTTGTCCAAATATCTTTCTATTGCCCGACTTCTTTTGTCTCTTTACCTTATCCGACCAGTTGGAAAATCTGCTTGTTTTCTTGGTCTGTTGGCCTTGGTAATTGTATGAACCATTATAATTATAGCCGCCTCCTTGGTTAGCACCAGCATTTCCATAGGAATTGGTGCCAGTAGAATAATTATGATTCGTATAGGCACCTGCATTTTCATTGTTTGCATTGTAATTGGATTGATTGTAATTTGCTTGCCCCGAAGAGGTATTCTCACTGGCCTTCCAGGTCAGGTTCGGGTCTTTATTTTCCTGATTTCTATAGCTATAGGAATAGGTGGAATTCTCCTGATTATTTTGCTCTTGATCACTCATCGATCTCGCTCCTTTGCTCTTATCATTTACGACTACTATATAATAGATTTGTGTATTATGTGTGATAAATTTCCTAGATAAGAAAAAAGTTTGCTTTTTATAAGAAAAAGGATGAATCCTACTTTTGATTCATCCTTCTTATACTTTCTAATGCCTTATTCTACGGTTACAGACTTGGCCAGATTTCTTGGCTTATCCACATCGCAGCCTTTGCCTACAGATACGTAGTAACTAAATAGCTGAAGAGGAATAATTGCCAAAGAGTTGGTGAAATAATGGCTGGTTTCTGGAACATAGATGACATAATCTGCCGCCTTTTCCACTTCTGTATTGCCTTCGTTGGTTACTGCTAGTACAAAGGCCCCTCTCGCCTTTACCTCTACCATATTGGAAATGGTCTTTTGGTATAGGTGCTTTTGAGTTGCCACTGCTGCCACTAAGGTGCCATCCTCGATCAAAGAGATGGTTCCATGCTTGAGTTCTCCAGCTGCATAGGCCTCCGAATTAATATAAGAGATCTCTTTGAGCTTTAGCGAGCCTTCCAAAGAAATGGCATAATCAATTCCTCTTCCGATAAAGAAGACATCCTTAGCTGCAATATATCGAGTAGCGAACTTTTGGATATTCTCTTTGTTGTGAAGCAATAGATCGATTTGATCTGGCAGCTTCTTTAAGTCATTGATTAGGCTAGCTCTTTCTTCTTCGGATAGCAAACCTCTTACATCTGCAAATTTCATAGCGAGAAGATATAGGGCAATCAGCTGAGCACTGTAAGCCTTGGTGGTTGCCACTGAAATCTCCGGTCCTGCCCAGGTATACATAACCTGATCTGCTTCTCTAGCAATGGAGCTTCCTACTACATTGACAATACCCAGGGTGCGAACGCCTTGCTCCTTGCACAAGCGAAGGGCTGCTAGAGAGTCCGCTGTTTCTCCTGATTGACTGATAATCAAAACCAAATCATCCGGATTTAAGATTGGATTGCGATAGCGAAATTCACTAGCAACCTCTACCGATACCGGAATCCTTGCCATCTCTTCAAATACATAGCTAGCAGTTACTCCAGTATGATAGGCGGAGCCACAAGCCACAATACGAATCTGTTGAATCGATTTGATTTGATCATCACTCATTCCTAGCTCTTCAATGACTACCTTGTCTCCTACAATTCTTGGATTTAAGGTATCGCGAACGGTCTTTGGCTCTTCGAACATTTCTTTTAACATAAAATGTTCATATCCACCCTTTTCTGCCGCATCAGCATCCCAATCTACATGATTGAATTCTTTTTCAATTTCTTCTCCATCAATATTATAAAAGGTAATTGCATCCGAAGTTAAGGCTGCGATCTCATTATTCTGAATATAGCATACTTCTCTCGTATACTTCAGTACTGCAGGTACATCAGAAGCAATCAGATTGCCATCTTGTCCCTGTCCTACAATCAACGGCGAGTCCTTACGAACGGCATATAATACTCCTGGATGATCCTGAAAGAGAACTCCTAGAGCATAGGAACCTTCCACTCTGTGAATAACTTTGGTAATGGCTTCTAGTGGATCACCCTTGTAATAATAATCAAGCAAATGTGCCACGGTCTCAGTATCTGTCTCAGAGGCAAATTGATATCCTTTGCTTTCTAGCTTATTGCGAAGCTTGATATAATTTTCAATAATGCCATTGTGAACCACGGCAATGGTATGCTCTTTGTTATAATGTGGGTGAGCATTTTCCACCGTTGGCGTGCCATGAGTTGCCCAGCGAGTATGGCCGATTCCAATACAACCTGGCATGGTCTGTCCATCATGGGTCAGTTCACTTAATACTTTCAGCTTACCTACTGCCTTTTTGATATTAATCTTGTCTCCATCATAGACTGCAATTCCTGCCGAGTCATATCCTCGATATTCTAGCTTGCTAAGACCATCTAGCAAAACAGGGGCTGCCTGTCTATTTCCTGTATATCCTACGATTCCGCACATAAAGTGCTCCTCCTTTATCTTATCTAAAATCCGTCCCCTTCATGAACTCCGGTTCTATAAATGATGGTATCACTATATTTTTTTACCGTATCCGACGGGGTATAACTCTCAGTTCCATATAAAAACTCATGCAGCTTGGTGACATTTGAGCTTAAATCTGCTGCAATAACACTGTCTCCTACCTGCAACCTTTTGTTGGTCTTTTCAAATGGGAAACCAGTAGAATCTGCTACCTCATAAGAAAATACTTGCATCAGCAATGTTACCATATCTTTGTTGGTTAAGGAAGTAGAAATCTTCGGCAGCATACTATTCATTAAAGAATTCAAGGTGATTAGGTTGGATTTTTTAGCCTTCTTGATCACCTTGGAAATGATCTCCCTTTGTCTTTGGGTCCTCTTATAATCGCCTCCCTCGGTATAACGGATGCGCATATAGGACAAGGCTTGAATACCATTTAAGCTTTGAGTGCCTTCCTTTACATAATAATCCGACGCATCAACTCCTTTGAGCTTACAAGCCTCCCGCAAAGGTTTTTTCATGACCTTGGCTTCCTGGGCACTGATGGTAACATCATCGACTCCTCCTAGCTCATCAATAATATCAATGACCGCTTCAAAGTCCACGGATACATAGTTTTGGATATTCAAATCCAGATTCTTATTCAGCATATCAACTGCCTGCTGAGGTCCTCCCTGGGAGTAAGCCGCATTGGCCTTGTTAAAATTCTCATCATCTTTGGTCATATTCAGATAGGTATCTCGATAGACCGATACCATCTTCACTTCATCCGTATCATTGTTAATACTAAATACCATAATGACATCGGTTCTTCCATTGGAATATTCCCCACTATTTCGGTTGTCTAGGCCAAATATGGCTAGATCTGTATAGCCACTTAAGGTCTCTAAGGTAGACGCATCTAGGTTGGCATTTTCACCGTCAATGCCGGTTCGATTAATTTTTCCTAACTGTACAAATAGATACAAGCCTGCCAAAACAACCACCAGGATGATAAGTTCGATTAGAAACATCCTGACTTTTCTTTTTCTTCTCTGGCGAGGCGACATTCTTCTAGCCATTATAATTTTCCCTACTTTTGACGCACAATATAACGTGCGTTCCCCTTTTCAAAATTAATATTATAATATGGGTCAGGACTTTTTAATTCCTCTTCCCACCTGTCTTTCAAAAATAATCTTGCCCGATTCTCCTCGATGGTGGAATATTTTTCATGTTCTTCCATTTCCACCAAAACATAAGGGTCTTGCACGATCTTGTAGCCTGCCTTTTTCAGTTGGAGGCACAGGTCCATAGCCCGATACCTGTGGGGCAGTTCCCACAAAAATCCTCCTGTCATTTCAAAGGCTTCTTTCTTGAACATAGCACAATAAAGGCTGATTCCACTTACATACTGGGTCAGTTCTCCAAGACACATATAACCCTTGTGATTCTTCTTTGTCCCTTCTAAGCAAGGACATACCAGGCCGTTTTCAAAATAAACCAGACCATTTTGCAACACTTTTCCTTTTGGAGTGATCGACTTGGTTCCTACTGCTCCTACTTGGCTTCTTTGCAAGATGCCCATCATCTCTTCTAAGGCATGTCGGCTGGGCAAAAATGCTGCCTTTTCAATCATGAGAATGTATTTCCGATCAAAGACATATTTTTGGCCGGAGTGCTCTTCTGGCATATGCCAGATTTCTACCCCATATTTGCGAAGCTCCATCATCTGCTTGGTTTCTTCAAATCTAGGTCCTGAAATAATCACAAGAAGCTGCTTGAAATTATCTTGCTTATAAATCGGCCGAAAGTATCCTGCTTCTAACTTGGCCTTAACATCCCCCGGATAGCCCATACGGCGAAAGTGTTCTCTCAGGCTCTCAAGGGCCTTTTCCATAGACTTAATCTTTCCCGCAGGGTTAGAGATTGAAGACTTACTCTTCATTCTCTTATGATAAAGAACCTTCGGAATATGACAGATGCACTTCGCTCTCTCACTTGCTCGAAGAACCAAGTCATAGTCCTG
>CAVJBW010000001.1:3007-6838 GCA_963647625.1 Lachnospiraceae bacterium | reverse complement strand
CCTGAAATCCACCGATCTGGTCTACTAGCTCCTTGCTTAAGACAAACAAGTGACCAATGTAATTATTGGTATTTAGCAATTCTCCATTAAAATCTGGCTTAAAGCAAGGCTTTTGATAAATCTGCAGATCCTCCGATACCGTATCTTCATCCGTATAGATAAAGTCTGCATCTGCCTCCTTATTGAGTAAGGATACCATCTCATATAAGGTGCCCGCATCAAGCAAGTCATCATGATCTATAAAGCCTACATACTCTCCACTGACCCGGCTTAATCCCTGATTAAAGGTAGCTGCAATACCTTCTGATTTCAGGATGTGTTCGTAGATCAGCTCTAAGTCAGGATACTTCTTTTGATAGGCGCGAATAACCTGAAATACATCTTCCTTGCTAGAAGCATCTGCCACAATAAGTTCCCAATTAGGATAGGTCTGTTGGCAGATGGATTCAAGCATGGTCACGAATCGTTCCTTTGGGGTCTCATAGGTTGCCACCACAAGAGAAATCTTAGGCGCATAAGAAAAAACAGCCTTTCTTTGCTGCTCTAATTCTACATCCCGAGTCATAAATAGATAGCTATTTTCTGAGTATGAGGCAAGTCCATGGGCATTGCTTTGCCAATCATATCCAAAGACCTCCCGCACTCCTGCTCGGCTCAAATACTGTGCCGTCTTACCTAACTGACTCCACTGATTCGTCCCACTAGAGAGCTTTCTTAGTTTGGAAGAAGACTTTGTCTTGTCCTTTTTTTCATGATCACGTACATTCGCTTTTGCCAATCTATTACACCCCTATACAAATCTGACACTATAAGGCTTATTTATGCAAGCCTAATCCCTTACTATTTTACTACTTGTATAGGGGAAAATCCATTAAATTTCCATAAAATGAATTGGTATGAGCTCTTTTTAAAAATATAAAAAAGGAAGTGTCGCGGCCTTTTTTGAAACCTTCCTGCAACACTTCCTTTATAGTTCCTATTTAATTCTGTGACGTCGCATCAGAATCTGAAGCCGAATCTGTATCAGATGTACTTTCTTCTTCTGGTGGATTGTCTGCTGTATATTGTCCTATATTGTTGATAATCTGCTGGCTGTAGGACTGTACCACACTAGATACGCTATAGCCTTCTTCATCAGGATATAGGAATTCATGAAGCTTCTCTACATTATTGTCTAAGTCAACTGGAATTACGATACTTCCTGCTGTCGCTACCGTATCCGAAGTCTTGTAAAATGGAAATCCTGTAGTGTCTTCAATCTCGAACTTAGAAGCTACTTTTATATAACTAAGCATTTCGTCTGAAGTCATAGAAGTTGCCATATCATCTACCATTGAATTGAAGATATTCAACAAGGTAGCATAATTGGCCTTCTTGATTTTCTTAATCATCTTTTCAATAACAAGACGCTGACGCTCTGTTCTAGAGTAGTCATCTCCAGCCCCTTTTCGAATACGAGCATAGGTACAAGCCTGGACTCCATCTAGAGTCTGTTTGCCCGCTGAAACGCTATGGCCTTCCTTGCCTGTTAAAGAAGCCGTTTCCTGAATGTACTTTTGCATAGCAATGGCTTCTTTTTCGGTTACATCAACTTCAATACCACCTAAGTAATCAATGACATCTACTAGTCCGGTAAAGTCTATCGTAATATAGTCTTGGATATTCAAATCCAAGTTCTTATTTAACATGGTGATTGCTCCTGCAGGGCCTCCTCTAGCATAAGCATTGTTACACTTGCGATAGGAGTCATCTCCTACATTGAGATAAGTATCTCTATAGACAGATGCTAGACGACATTCTTTGGTTGCATTGTCAATACTCAGAACCATGATACAGTCTGAATTGCCTGTTTCAAAAGTTCCTGTGGAACGATTGTCTATACCAAACAAAGCTAATGTTGTATATCCAGTATCTGGAAAATCATCATTGGCAGATACCGAAATCTCTGTTCTTTCTACCTGATCAAGCTTGCTCTTTAAGTACCAATTGATAAAATAATATCCTACTGCAAGAACAACTGCTACGATGATAAGAATGATGACGATGATTTTTTTCGTTTTTCTTTTTTTCTTTGAACTCTTCCCAGCCATAATAATCTCTTTCTCCTTTATCGTCTTATTTACAGCTTTTTACATTCTACTACTATCCTAAGGAAAATACTATTAAAAAATCCTTAATATTCGCCCAGATTAGTCATCTTCATCCTCATCGATTTCCATATATTCCAAATATTCCGGAAGTACCTCTTCGGTAGGACCAATCTTCATAAATTCCCCTTCATTGATCCAAAGCACCGTATCACATAATTTCTTGATGGTATTCATGTTGTGGGAAACAATGACTACAGTACGATCTTCATCATTAATCAGCTTTTGCATCTTCTTGTAGCTCTTTTTCTTAAATCTAGCATCTCCAACACTTAATACCTCATCCACTAATAGGATATCTGGCTCAAGAATGGCTGAAATAGAAAAGGAAAGCTTAGAAAACATACCTGAGGAATAGGTCTTCACCGGCTTATCAATAAAATCTTTTAGTCCTGAGAACTTAATAATCCTGTCCATTTTTTCCAAGATCTGTTCCTTGGTAAAGCCTAATAAAAGACCGGTTAGCATGATATTATCCCTGCCTGGAAGATCTTTTTGAAAGCCGACTCCAATGGCTAGTAAGGAAATGGTATTGTTATAGATCTCAACACTTCCCTCATCTGGCGAAAAGATTCCTGCTAAAGCTCTAAGAAGGGTAGACTTGCCACTACCATTTTTTCCGACAATTCCAAGAATCTGACCTTTTTCCACATCAAAGCTGACTCCTTTGAGAGCCTCTACTGCTTCTTTTTTTTGTCTTTTTCTGCCTATAGAACCACGAATGGAACTGGCTTTCATACTTTTGTATCGAACGTGTAAATCCTTTACACTAATTGCAATTTCTTTCTCGCTCATTAAATCACCTTAACATATGTGTTTTCATTTTTATAAATCAAACGAACTCCTAGCATGACCAATAGGATGGCAATCACGTACCACATGAGTAAGTATTGCCAGGAAATCGGCTTTGCATAGAGCAAAGAGTTTCGAAGTCCTTCCACGATAAAGGCCACTGGATTCCACTTACCTAGTATGGTTGCCAGGGTAGGATGTGTCGCTCCGATTCGATTCTCAATAGAATAGAAGATTCCAGTCATATAGAAGATTGCCCTTAATAGGATATTCATACAATTGTTCAAATCAGAGATAAAGACTCCAAAGTGAGTCAAGATACACATCAGCCCAAAGCTTAGGATAAATAGCAGGATTAATAATGGAATAATATTCAGGAGATAGATACTTGGCTTTACACGAAAGACAAACATCATCACCACAATAATTCCAAAAGAAATCAGCATCTTAAAGGCCTGTACCAAGATCTGAGTCTGGTTTAAGATGAATTTTGGTAAGTAAATCTTTGATACGATTCCCTTATTCTTCTTAACGATTTGTACTGAAGATTTTATGGTTCCATTGAAAAAGTTCCAAGCGGTCAATCCCACATAAATAAAGATAGGGAAGGCTGGTTCTCTCGTATTAAAGATGACACCAAAGATAAAGCTATAAATCAGCATGAAACAAAGAGGCTCTAAGACCCACCATATCCAATTCAGGTATGAGTCAGCCACTTCTTTTTGCAAAGTTGCCTTTGCTGCATATAGGCTATAGTGTCTAAATTTCATTGTGTCTTCAAAAAATTTTTTCATATTATTTGTCCCAAATCATAATTGTTTTGCCAATCAGCTTGTGAATATCTTCTTCAAATGCTCTTGTGATATCCTTCACTTCTCGGACATAAATCTGC
>CAVJBW010000001.1:0-2997 GCA_963647625.1 Lachnospiraceae bacterium | reverse complement strand
ATATCCGGATGCTTTTTGTATAATTCAAGCAGTCCTACAAAGTCTTCTCTGCCACTTCTACTACTGCCAAAGACCCTAAGACCTTTTTCCAAAATCATTCTGGTATTCAGCGGAGCAAGCTCTTCTGTTACACCAAGAATAGCAATGGTTCCTTCTGGATGAATATAATCAATGATTTGATTAATTGCCTTTGGTGCCCCACTGCCACCGCAACATTCAAAGGCATGATCCATATGAAAGTCCTTTGGAATATCTGTAATGAGATAAGTGCCATCTGCAAAGGTAAAGTCACTTAATTTGTTTTCATTCATTCCAAAGACCACGATCTTGCTATCAGGAAATCTCTTTTTCAAAAGCAAAGAGGTAATGTAGCCAAGATTGCCATCTCCCCAAACGCCAATTACTTGGCGGCGAGGATGGGAAAATAGTTCAAACCTGCTGATAGCATGATACGAGACACTTACAATTTCTGTAAATGCTCCTACAAAATCATCTACCTGATCTGGCAAAGCAACCACCCGATCTAGAGGCAGCTTGATATATTCTTGTAAAAATCCATCCATGCCACTGGCGCGAAATTTCGAAGAGCGCAGATAATTCTCTGCGATAATATCATCTGTTTCATAAGGCTGGTTGGGAATCATCACCACTTTGCAACCCACCTCATAGGTGCCGGTAGGATCATAAACCACCTTACCGATTCCTTCATGAATAAGGGCCATAGGAAGCTTCTGCTTTAAGACTTCTTCTGGTCTTAGTCCCTGATAATATCTCTGGTCTGCATTGCAAATCGATAGGTGTGTGGGACGAACCACCACCTGATCAGATTCAAAAGAAAGATCTTCATAGCAGACCTCAAATTGCCGAGGCCTTTTTAATTGATATTTTGCATTTAACATCTATTATCCCTCGATTAATGCTTCTGCTACTTTCAAATCATATGGATAAGTCAGCTTCATATTGCTCACTTCTCCTTCTACTAGGTATACCTTCTCTCCCTTTAAGGTCATAATCTTACAAGCATCTGTCAAAGTCGCCTTTTCCTCCTCGGTCAAAGAAAGATAGGTCTCCTTTAACTTTTTCGCCTTAAAAGTCTGAGGGGTCTGTCCTTGATACATGAGCTTGCGCTCTGGTATCTCTACAATATATTCTCCTGCATCATTGCTTTTTACAATGGTATCTGTGGCGGCAACAGCCGTATCACAGGCATCATATTTCTGCATACATGCTACATTTTCTTCAATAATCCTATGGCTGACAAATGGACGTACAGAATCATGGGTCAAGATTACCGTATCATCATCTAACTGATAATTGGTCTCAATAAATGCGATGGCATTCATAATCGTCTGATTACGATCTGCTCCGCCTTCAATCACATGAATCTGGCTTGTATCTGGCAAATATTTGTCTAGTAGATCTTTGGTATGATTGATCCACTGCTTTGGCGTAAGTACAATGATCTGACTGATGGCATCATTGGCATAGAATTTCTCTACGGTATGTACAATAATTGGTTTTCCAGCAATTGTCAAAAACTGTTTTGGCTTTTCCACATTTCCCATGCGAGTTCCTATGCCCCCAGCTAAAATTGCTGCAAATATATTATTTTGGGTCATACTTTGTCCCCCTTCTTCCACTTGTTTTCCATTGTTATCGCAAAAGTCTTTGCACATTTTACCACTATATAAAAAATATTACTAGAGTAAGTTTAGTTTTCTTGTAGTTGCTTTCTTGCGCAGGATAGGGCAGCTGCAATGATCTGGTCCATATCCATATACTTATATTCTCCAAGTCTTCCGCCGAAGATTACCTTGCTTTGGCTTTGGGCAAGATCCGCATATTGTTGATAGAGATGGGTATTTTTTTCATCATTGATAGGATAATAAGGCTCCATACCCCGCTCCCACTCTATGCTATATTCTTTGCTAATGATGGTCTTTGGCTGATCTTGATAATCAAACCATTTATGCTCAACAATTCGGGTCCATGGCACTTGTGCATCTGTATAATTTACAACAGCAGCGGACTGAAAATTGGGCTGATTCAAAATCTGCCATTCAAATTGCAAGGAGCGATACTCTAATGGGCCAAGTCGATAATCAAAATATGCATCAATAGGTCCGGTATAGATGACTTTATCTGCCATAGAATCATATCTGCCTTTTTGCTTTAAATAATCTTCTCCTAGGCCAACCTCTATTCCGTCTAGCATATGCTCTACCCAGCTTGTATAGCCTCCCTTAGGAATCCCCTGATATAAGGCGTCAAAGTAGCTCCCATCAAAAGTAAATCTCAAGGGCAAACGCTGAATCAAAAAAGCCGGTAATTCTTGGCAAGGCCTTCCCCATTGCTTTTGGGTATATCCCTGAATGAGCTTTTCGTAAATCTCTCTTCCTACCAGACTCATTGCCTGTTCTTCAAGATTTGCTGGAGTCTCAATGGCAGAGGCTTGCCTTTGCCTTTCAATCCGCTCTCGCGCCTTGGCAGGACTTGTTACTTTCCACATTTTGCAAAAAGTATACATATTAAAAGGCAGGGAATAAAGCTGTCCTTGATAGCTCGCTACAGGGCTATGAATATACTGCTTGAACTCGGCAAAGCGACAAGCATAGTCCCATACCTGTTTTGAACTGGTATGAAAGATATGAGCTCCATATCGATGTACCTGAATATCTTCAATCTCTTCTGTATAAATATTTCCTGCAATATGAGAGCGTTTGTCTATTACCAGTACTTTCTTTCCTCTTTCCCTTGCCTGCTGGGCAAATACAGCACCATACAAACCGGCTCCAACGACTAGATAATCATACATATTATTCTAACAATCTACTTTGTAATGCACTTTGAATCTTGCGAATGAGACAACCTAAAACAGTAGAAATAAGCACAGCAATCACTAGCATAAGTAGGTATTTTGCAAAAACATGTCCGGTGTAATACTCATTTTTCTCTCTCCAACAACTCAATAACTCTCTGACTTGCCCCTCCATCATT